>CAZXVN010000001.1:0-6328 GCA_964643945.1 uncultured Lentisphaeraceae bacterium
GAAGACCGGATATTCCGGAGCAATGTCCGGTACCATGCCGTCCGCGAGCTGGCTGTCCGTCATGTCGTTCATCAGCTTGTTGAAGAAGGCGTTCAGGTCATAGTTGTAGCGCAGCGCCGGACCGTTGAGGTGCGTCTGTTCGAGCCAGCCCAGTTTCTCGCGGTGCGGGCAGTCGGTCATCACGCTGACCATGTTGCTGCGCTGCGCCCAGCGGATCATTTTATAAATACGGTTGATCAACTCGTTCGACGTGGAAAACTCACCGATGGGCGTTGAGGAGGTATGCACCACCCGGCCTTCCAGCGACTCCACTACGGGCAACGCGCTGCCTTGCGGCGCGGCGATACATTCAACCTGCAGATAGCGGTAGCCGCAGTAGAAGAAACGAGGCGACCAGGTTTCCTTGCCGCTGCCGTCCAGCCGGTACGTGCAGGAGATGTCGCCGCCGATGCTGCTCTGGTCGATCGAGCTGTCGCCCCTGATGATCTCGGCGGGCGACAGCTTGACGGACGATCCGCGCGGGCCGCTGACCGTGATGAACGGCATCTGCGCCGCGTTCTGGCCCAGGTCGTAGAGCGTGACCCCCGGCTTGGTGACGGTGGCCTTGACCGGTTTGAGCGTGTCGAAGAAACGGACCGGCGGCGCGGCGCAGGACAAGCCCTTCAATGCCCCGCCCGGACCTTTCGTCTCGACCGCCGCCGCCCATGCCGCATCGGAGAAGCCGGCCTCATCCCAGCCACGCTGGTACAGTTGCGCGTCATAATCCTCGCCGCCATACACGTGGCTGAACGTGACCGGCCCGGCTTGGACGCGCCACTGCCTGTCGGTCAATACGGTCTCGCTGCTCCCGTCGGCGAACTCCAGCCGGAGCTGGGCGATGACTTTTGGCGGGCCGAACGAACCCTCAAACTTTGTATAGCGTCCGCCTTTGACGTTGTACATGCCGTTCCCCAGAAACAGCCCCACGGCATTCCCACCCGCTCGCAGCGAAGCAATAACATCATACATGTCATACAGGCAGGTCTTGTCATACTTGGTCCAGCCGGGCGTGAGGACATCCTCCGACACCTTCCGCCCGTTGAGCGACAGCTCGTAGTGGCCGAGCCCGCAGACGGCCAGCACCGCGCGCCTCAGGCCCGGCTTCACCGCGAATTCGCTACGCAGGAGCACCGTCTCAAATTTCGGCTTTTCCACCGCGTCTGCTACAATGCCGTCGGTCAGGCCCGCCATTCCCCAGCCGAAATTCTCGACGCTATCCTTCGCATTCACCTTCACATTCAGCGCGGCATTTTTGCCGCCGGAAATCACCTCCAGTTCGCACAGCGCGAAGCAATAGGACGCGGTGAATTTTCCAAGCTTGTTTGCCGTCACGCGCACGAAGCGGGCGGCTGTTCCCTTGCCGTCGAGCGATACCGGCTTGTCGCCAGGATTCGGAAAATCCGCGGCGCTGTGGTCCGCGATCACGATTGCGTTTTGAAAACCCTCATCGCTCGCGACTTCAACTTTGAAGCGTATTGGAAATCCGAAGCCGTCCTTGCCCGCATGACTTATCGGACATAAGCGGACCGTTGAGATCGCCAGCGGCTTGCCGAGATCCACCTGCACCCACTTCACAGCGTCCGCTTGGTTCGTTTCGCCTGCGTGATAGCCGATGGATTTTTTCGCGTCGGTCGCCGGGCTCGCCTCCGCACCGATCCATTTCGCCCGCCAGTCATCAGGCTTGAGCAAACCCATCGTCCACACCGCCGGCTTGCTCCAGTCCGAAGGTTTCTGGTTTTTGGTTCCTGGTTCTTGGTTCTTGGTTTCTAACGAGGAACTAAAAACATCGAACCTCGAACTGGTGAGCCACACCCGCACCTTCCAGTGACAGGGCCGCCACGACTCCAGCGCCTTCCCCTGATACTCCACCAGAACATTCTGGTCCGACGCCACCTTGCCGCTGTCCCAGAGGTCACCCTTGTCTTTAGACAGCAGTTCCGTCGTCGAGGCGACCAAGACCTGATACGCCGTCTGCCGCTGCCCTCTGGCCTCTTGCTTCTGTCTCCTGTCTTCTGTCTCCTGAATTCTCTCTCCCATCACCCAACTCAGCCGCGGCTTCGGCACGTCGATGCCGAGCGGGTTCTCGCGGTATTCGCAGCGCAGGTTGGTCGGGTCGGCTGCGTGCAGGGATGCGGCGAGCAACAGCGGCAGCGCGATGGCGATGGAATTGCAGAGGTTTCGTTTGTTCATCATTGTGTTATTCGCCTTTCATGATCCGCACCGGCCCCAGCAGGCCGGACTGCAGCAGCGCCTGGCAGCGGCTGACATAGCTGATCCACGGGCCTGCGACCTGCTGCCACCAGGTGACGTTCGGGTTGAAGTGCGTGCCGGCGCCAAATTCGTAGCCGGGCTTGCCGTCCTGCGGACGCTGGCTGGTCATCGTATGGAATACAAGCCGGTTGATGCCTTCGCAAAACGCCCGGTCGGCAATGGGCTTCAAAAGCGCCGGGCCATTGTCCCAGTGCGGCTGGAAGGATGTGAACGACTCAGCCGACGCCGTCTTGCGGCCATAGATATGAGCTGCGCTAGCGGTTTGTTTGCCGACCTGGTTCTGGTCGTTGATCAATAATAGGTCCCGCCATTCTGGCGTGAGGTAGGCCGGGCCGTTCGGAATCGGCCCGCCTCCGTAAGGGCCCGGGGCCAGGCAGTAAATATAGGCTCCGCCCATGCCCTTGGCCTTGAATTCCTCCAAATCGCGGGTGATGCCTTGCTTGTCAACATTGTTGTTGAACCACATCCAGTAGCACGACGGCTTGGCCGCATCCGGCGGGGTCACGAAGGCCTTCTCCAAATCGGTTCCGCCAGCCGAGGCCGGCTCGGCGGCGTGCAGCGCCGCCAACGGTGCCAGCAGCAGAACGGCGAGGGTGATGGATGTGAGTGTGTTCATGTCGTGATTGGTTCCTGTCATTTACTTCAGCGGCACCTTGATAATTGTCAGGGAATGGGGCGGCAGATTAACTACTCCCTGAGTGAAGGTCAGCGTCGTTTTCTGTGGCGCGACCCGGTCGGGATACTCGATGTCGTTGAACGCCTCGGGCGAAGCGCCGGCCAGGACCACTGCCGAGAATTTGCCGTCAAGCAACCGGTTCTTCATGTTGACGGTGCAGGCCACTTTTTTGTCCGGGTGGCGGTTCACCAGCGCGAGCGCCCAGCGCTTGCCCGACTCGTCCACGGTGGCGATGGCGTCGGCCACGGGAATAGAAGCCGCTCCGTGCAAGAGTTTATCGGACTGGATCTCCAGCTTGCCGACGCGGGGTTCCAGTTCGTTGGCATACATCGCCACCGCGTGAAAATGCGTGCGCCTGACAATCCCCTTGGGATGCACGAACAGCGGGCCGCGGGTGTTCACGAGCGGGGCGATGTTGGCCATGCCGACATTCTCCGCGTGACGAAGGCAGGCATTGAAGAACGAGGCAGAGAACAGCGCGTCCGCCAGGGTGTACTGACTGGCCACGTCGTTCTGCTTTCCCCTCCGTTCAGCCAACTCGCGGATCGCGGGAGCGTCATAGTTCTCGACATTGTCGCGCGGAAACCCCGGATGCTGCCAGGCACGCAGATTCCATTCGTCATAGGCGATCTTGATACGATCACCACAGCCTGCCTCCGTGAGCGCTTTGCTGACACGGGCGATAAAGGCCTCGGGTTCTTCTGATTTCGAAATAGCCGAAAGATAGTCATACTTCGGCAGCTCGTCAGCCCGCTGCAGTCCGTAACTGTGGAGCGACACATAGTCCAGGTAGCCGCCAGCCTGCTCCATCAGGTATCTGTTGAGTGCTGAACCGTCCTGTGCCCCGGCACACGTGGTCTGCGCTTTCGGATAACGTTCTTTCATGGCCTTGGTCGTGTCACGGACTCGGTCAATATACGCTTTGTCGTAGCGTTCGTTACCGACGCTCCAGAACTTGACGTTGAAGGGGCTGGGGTGGCCATTCGCCCTGCGCATTTCGGCGAACTCCCCCTCCTTGGCATTGCAATAGGCCACCCAGTCGAGGTTTTCCTGCACAGGGGCCAGACCATTGAGACAAATGTAAGGCTCGGCGCCGATGCGCCGACAAAGCTCGACAAACTCATCGGTGCCAAAGGTGTTGGACTCGATCACTCCCCAACGGAAATCGCCGTAAGGCTCGCGCTTCTTGCCCACACCTTTCTGCCAATGGTAGGCGTCCACGAAACAGCCGCCCGGCCAGCGCACCACGGGAACCTTCAACTCCTTCAACGCCGCGACAACATCCTTGCGGAAGCCACTCTTGTCGGACAGCGGCGAGCCCGGCTCGAACACCCCGCCGTAGATCTGGCGGTCGAAATGTTCGAGGAAGCCCCCGAAGATCATCCGGCTGTAGGGCACTGCGGGCACGCCGGTGTCGATCGTGATGGTGGCCTTCTCCTCGGACGAGGGTTCTGGAGGAAGCGGCGCGGAACGGAGCGCCGCCAACGGCGCCAGCAGCAGGGCGGCGAGGGTGAGAGTTGTAATCTTCTCCTTTTGTTTTTTCATTTAACGGCTTCCGGGAGCTGGGTCAGAAGTCGCACCGGTCCGCGCAGGCCGGACGGGAGCAACGGCGACTGCTGCTTGTAGGGATCATGCGTGCTGAAGGTGTAGCGGCCGGTGGTGCGCGCATTTGCATCGTCCGGCTGCTTGTCGCCGATCATGCGGTTCGGCCAGCGGTTGGCCACTTCGATTTCAAGCTGGTTGGCGCCGGCCTTGATGATGCCGGTGACCTCTACCCGCCACGGCACGCACCACACCACGCCGAGGTCGCGCCCGTTGAGCCTGACCCGCGCCATGTCGTGGACGACGCCCAAACCCAAATAAGTTTTACCTCCCGGAATCTGGGTCAGGCTGAACGCCTTCCGATAGGTTGCAATGCCGGAGTAGTACTTGATTCCAAGATCGGACCGATCCGTCCAATCCGTCAGATCGTTGAACACGGCGGGCTGTGCCGGCCCACCCCATTTCGGATCGAACTGCACGGTCCACGGTCCCGTCAGCTCCTGGACAGGCTTCATCTCCGGGAAGTTCTTTTCTCCATTCCGAGTTCTGTCTTCTGACTTCTGACTGCTTCCCTCAAACACCACAACGAAACTCTGGAACGCATCGAACTCCATGGGAATGCTCGTCAGGCCATCGGCACATTCGAATTGCCGCAGCGGCCGGCGCTCGCCGGTCACGGGGTCCCAGAGCCGCGGGCTGCCCTGGCCGACGCGGAAGCGGCACTCCGCCTTGACCGGAGAGCCGGACCGGTTGGAGACGAAATAGATCTCCCGATCCCCGGTGCGCCGGTGGCCGTAGCGCACGGGACCTGTCGCGCTGAAATCCTCCTTCACTCCCATGCCCTTCAGCACAGCGGCCGTCCGATCATAGGATGGATAGAGCGGCGGAGCCTTCGGCGACAGTTCGCCACCCCAGTGGACAAAGCCTTTGCCATAACTGCGCTTGGTCGCCGTCTGCGGCGCGTCTTGAGTCCCCCAGAGGTCTTTGGCCAACGCCTGGACTTTCTCATCGCAGGCGGGATAGCCCGACAGGCTCGGTGATTTGAGCGGCGGCGTGCCGACCACCGTGGCCCCGGCTTTCACCAGATCCCGTATTTTCGCAAGCAGTGCCGGGGTCATCGTTTCCACCTGCGGCAGGACCAGCAGGCGGTAGGAGCTTGCGCCCGGGAAGGCGATCAGCCCGTCCTTCACTTCGGCCCGATCCATGAGGATCTTCGGCGAGCATCCGTCGAAGCCGTAACCTTTCTTGTCTGGCAGCACGCTTGCGGCCTCATCCAGAGCACTGTCCGGCGCGCGAAATACATGCGGTGCGCCTTCAGGGGTCAGGTAAAGCACGTCGGAAACCGTCACGCCCTGTTGCATCATTTGAGAGCAGCGTGCCAGGTATTGATGATAGCCGCCCAGCAGCGGCCAGAAAGTCTGCGTCCGTTCCCAGTGAAGACCATACTGGGCAAAGTTCATCCCAGGTGACCGGTCCAGCCACGGCTGGTGGGCGAAAGACACGATCACAAACCGGTTGATGCCGGCGGCGAGAGCCCAGTCTCCCTGATTCTTCAGTGTCCAAGGCTGTTCCGTCCAATCAGTCCCGACGGCCGTGAACGCTTCGGCCGCGACAATGGGTTTGCCCATGACATGCCCGATGGAGGCGGCCTCGATGCAGCTATACACAGCGACATAAGTAATTGCGCATTATGAATACCTGTGCTATCCTGTCATTCACAAGGAGGGATAGCTATGCGAAAGCTTGAAGTTCAGGATGCCGAGATCATGAAAGTGGCGATACAGCAGGAGATCGTGCGGT
>CAZXVN010000002.1:0-6075 GCA_964643945.1 uncultured Lentisphaeraceae bacterium
ACCTTTGATGATTCCGCATGGTATCGCTTCGGTCGAAGTCAAAATATCGATAAGCAGCACCTGCCCAAGCTCATGGTGCCGAGGCTGGTGACGCGCCTTGGCCCACGCCGTTCGCTCCGCGCGGGTCAGGGGCGCGGGAGCATCGGCCTTCCACTGCGCCGGTGTGCGCACGTCCGCCCAAAGCCAGTCCGGGCCGGGCTCGAAAGGTTCGGTCTGACCGGAGGCCAGACGCGCGTCGAGTGCGTCCGACAGTTCCCGTCCGCGCATGTGCAGCTCTTGCAGACGCAAGGCCAGCCGCCCCACCTCCGCCTGCTGCTCCGGCGTCGCGTCGGGAATCGGCAGCGGCGCGATAAACTGCTTGTTGGCGGAACGGAAATCGTTTTGGAACGGTTTGGATATCCGCCGCCACACATAATTACAAACCGGCGCGTTGAGCAGTCCGAACAGATACAGCAGGGCCGCGCGGTCGGTCGCCAGAATGCCGCCCACATCCACGTTGTCGAGGCAACATGCGCCCTCGCTGTCCAACGCGGCGAACAGGCGCGTCACCAGCCTCGGCACCATGAGCTTGGGCAGGTGCTGCTTATCGATATTTTGACTTCGACCGAAGCGATACCATGCGGAATCATCAAAGGTTCGGCTTTCACGCCCGCGAAGTGTCGCTTCGTGACTTTGCAAATACTGCCATGCGTTGGGGAAACGGGAGGACAGTTCGCCCTCGGATAGCAAACGGGCGTCGTCCGTGTACGGGAAAAGCAGCCAGGTGTCAGTCACCGGCCGCTGGTAGCGCTTGGCTTCGGGTCCGGCAATGAGCGGGCGCATCATTTCGTCTTCCAGCCGCAAGGTCTGGCCGCCGCGCGTTTTGTAGAGTCCGGCATTGAGCCGCGTGAGCAGGTAGATATCGTCGGCGCTGGTCTGCACGCCGACGGTGATCGCCTCGCACGAATCGTCGAGCCTGCGGCAGGAGGCGTTCAGACGGTCAATCAAGCGGCGCTCGTCGGCGGGCATGAAATTCCAAGCGCCGTCCTGCGGCAGTTCGGCGTACGGCACGGCATCGGCTTGCGCCCAGTCGTAGCGCGGCAGCGGGCCTTCCGGCGCAAAGAGACAGGCGACCTGCTCGCAGGTCTTGGCGCGGAAGAACTGGAGCGCGGTATAGGTGATGGCCTCGTCGAAAACCTGGTAGCAATTGAAGTCCACCCAGCGGTCGAGCGTGCGGGTCTCGCGCAGCTTGCGGCGCAGGGCCTCGCCGTATTCGTTGACGAGCCAGACGTTGGGCGCGATGTAGCCCATGCGGCCGCCGGGGCGGAGCAGTTCCACGGCCTTTTCGATGAAGGGCAGGTAGAGGTCAAAGTTGCCGGAGCGCGTGGAGGCGTAGAGCGGCGTGCCGTCGGGACGGTCCTTGCCCGTGAGATAGGCGGCGACGTCCGGCTGGGCGCGGCGGAAGTTCTGGAGCTTGATGTAGGGCGGATTGCCGATCACGCAGTCGAACCCGCCGTGGCTGAAGACCTCCGTGAAGGCGTCCTGCCAGTCGAAGACGTTGACGCGCCCGCACTCTTCGGCGGGGATCAGCTCCATCTGCCGGTCTGCGTAGAAGTCGGGGCCGACGAGGCTGTTGCCGCAGCGGATGTTGCGGTCGAGCGTGCAGAGGGGCGTGTTGGGCGCGGCGGTGTGGAGCCAGAGAGCGAGCTGCGTGATCTCGACCGACTCGGGGTTGATGTCCACTCCATAGAGGTTGTGGGAGAGGATCGAGCGGATCACGGCGTCCTGATTCCACAGCTCGCGAGCGCCGGTGATGAGTTCCTCCTGATCGACGATCCAGCGGTATTCGGCGATGAGGCGGTCGAGCGCCTGGATGAGGAACGCGCCGGAGCCGCAGGCGGGATCGACGATGCGCAGGTGACTCAGGCGCAGGAGGTAGGTGTCGAGAAACACCTTCCACTCGCCCGCCACAGGGGCGGTGCCGCGCCGTTTGCCGGAGCGGAAAACGCGGTACGCGGCGACCGCCTCTTCTGTGAGCGGCGGCAGGTCGGCGAAACCGAGTTCGTCGCGGATGTCCGCGAGGCATCCGCCGACGACCTCCTCGACAATGGTGTGCGTGACCCATTCCGGCGTGTAGTAAACGCCGTCGGTTTTGCGCTTTCCGAGCTTGTTGAGAGAGACGCGGCCTTCCGCTTCGGCCTCCATGATTTCGAGTTCGGTGATGGACTGCTCGAAGATGCGGCCGAGGGTGGTCAGGCCTATGGTGCGCTGACGCGAGTCTTTGCGGTTGCCGAAATTGTAGCGGGCGGAGAAATAGAGCAGGGTCAGCTTATCGGAGAGGACGGAGCCGGTGTCCTGCGTCGCGCCCTGGTTGCGGGCGCAAAAGAGGCGGGCCGGAATGCGGAGCGCGTCGAGTTCGGCGTCTTGCTCGAAGAGGCCGCCGTTGAACTTGCTGATCGCGTGGCTGCCGAACGCGCCGCCGTCGCGCATGGCGGCGAAGAGTTCCTTGAGGCTGTTCCACGGAACCTCGCTCTCAGGGTTGTAGAACTTGCTTCGGGCAAACTCTGTGAGTAAATCGCGCAACAGCATGGGCGGATACGCCAGCTCGCGGCCCATGTCCTCGCAGAACAGCACGAAGAGGCAGCGGTCCAGCAGCCGCTGGGTCAGGCGCACGAGCCGTCCGCGCGAAAAGCCTGAGTTCGCTGCGACGACCGCCTGATAGAGCGCCTCGCGGAAGGCGCGGTAATCGAGATAGAAGTCCTTTTCGATCTCCCGCTCGTGAACGCCCTGCGCCTGCAAGAGGTCTTCGGCGGGGGACTCGCCAAGAGGGGTCAGCAACAGGGCGGAGCCGAATACGTTGCGAAAAATGAAACGGCGAAAGGCGTAACCCCCGGAGAGGTCATCTGCGCCAGCCGGCGGCAATAGGGCGACCTTCTCATCCTCCTTCGATGCGGCGCGGATAACGAAACGCTGGCATTGGGCCGCGCCCCGCAGGCGATGGTAGAGACGGAATTCGTTCATGTCCGTAATGACGGCCCACGCCGGCGTGACGCTGGCGTTGCGGTTACGGGTGAGGAAGGCGGAGGTCAGATAGTCGAGACCCTGCTCGACGGGCGAGCGGGTCGTACCTTTGCGGAGCTGGCGGTCGTCCAGTCCCGAGCGGATGTCCTTGAACTCGCACAGCACTTGTGGCACGCCGTCCGCACCTGGGCCGAAGTTGCCCAGCGCGAGATCGGCGCTGCCCGTGCTGCCTCCCTGGCCCGCACCGATCAGTTTGTACTGCTGGGTGCATGCGTACCTCGCATCCGCCGCGACGCCCTGTCCGGCATACCCCCACGTCTCAGTAAAGAAACGGGTGATGAAAGACGCCTCGGACTGTGTCTCGGAAAGGTGCTCGCGGCCGGCCCACAGGCGTATCCGCTCCTCAAGCGCGGCGGCATCTTGCGAAGCCGCGAACACCTGATAGTCGTCGTACCAGACAGACAAGAGAAAGGGCTCATCAAAAAGCGGGGTATGGCAAGGCATAAAGCGAGGAATCCCTTAATTTTTTCAACCGTAGGATACCACATTGAAGAACGGTTAGCCTAAAGGGTTTTTCGCCGTCGTTTTTTCGGTCATCGCTCCTAAGCGAAAGGGCTTTGCATGCGCGGGCGGAATGTCGTATTCTGCATCAACGATATGAGGCGTTACCTTATACGGCGGCTTGCAGAGATGGTGCCCACCACCTTAGGTGTGTTGGCGCTTACTTTTTTGCTCTTCCATGTGGTGGGCGGCTCTCCTGCCGAGGTCGTGCTGGGAAAAAACGCCACGGCGGAATCGCTGGCCGCGTTTGACGCACGTTACGGTTACGATAAGCCTTTGCTCTGTGGAGATTGGGCCGCGCTCCGTGCGTTGGGACCGACGCCGCGTGCGCGGCTTGAAAAACGCGGGGAGGGCGACCTTTTTCGATTGCCGATCGCCTATGGCTTGTCGGCAGGGACGTATCGGGTCACAGCTGGACGCGCCCTGCTGGGGTTGAGGGAAACCGCCACGGGCCTGACGGATGAGGCGCTGCTCGACGGTCCTGCGCCACTGACGTTCGCGGTGCGCGAAGGATGGAAGGCCGTGACAGTGGATGTGGGCGGTGCGTTGCCTCCGGCGCTTCGCTTGGAAAAAAAGACCGAGGGGTTTTTTGACTCGCAGTTCATCCATTACAGCATGGCGTTGTTGACGGGCGACTTCGGCGTCTCCACGGAATACAACCTGCCGGTGACGCGCGTGTTGAAAACCGGTGTGGGACCGTCCCTTGCGCTGACCGTGCCGATTCTCGCAGGGGGCACCCTGGTCGGCGTGATGCTGGGCCTGCTGTGCGCGGCGTGGCGCGGCGGCGCGGTGGATAAGGCCGTGCTCATCTTCTCTACGCTCCTGATGAGCGTGAACTACGTGGTGTGGGTGCTGGCGGGGCAGTTCCTGCTGGCGTTCAAACTTCGGCTCTTTCCGATCTGGGGCTTTGAGTCGGCGGCGTATCTGGTGTTGCCTGTGCTGATTGGCATTGTGAGCGGACTCGGCCGCGATGTGCGGTTTTTCCGCGCCGCGATTCTGGATGAGGTGTATAGGCCGTATGTGCGCACGGCGCAGGCCAAGGGTTTGAGTGGTAGCCGCATCATGGTGCGCCACGTCTTGCGTAACAGCCTGATTCCGATCGTCACGTACGTCAGCCTGTCGATCCCCTTCCTCTTTACGGGCAGTCTGATGCTGGAGAGCTTTTTCGGCATTCCTGGCTTGGGCAACGTGAGCCTGAATGCGATCCACTCCTCGGACATGGCGGTTGTGCGTGCCGTGGTGATTCTTGGCGCGCTGCTGTATCAGGGCGTGAATTTGCTTGCCGACCTGTGTTACGTCTGGCTCGATCCGCGTGTGAGGTTGCACTAAACATGGCAAATGACCGGAACATTTTGCGGCGCTTGTGGCGACGGTGGGACACTCGGCTGAGTCTGCTGGTCATCGCGGCGTACAGTTGTGCGGCGGTGTATGGCGAGGTCGTGTGTCAGGTATGCCGGGTGGCAGATCGGACGCCGCCGTACAATCAGGTGCATGAGGCCTCGCGCTATGTGCCGCCCGCGTTCGTGCGCGCCTTCGCGAAGACCCCGCAACCCGCGGGGCAGCCACTCTATCTGCTCGGCAGCGACAACCTCGGACGCGACGTGCTGCAGCGGCTGGTGCAAGGCACGCGCATCGCTTTCCATGTGGGCATCATCACGTCGCTGATCGCGATCCCGCTGGGGGTGCTCCTCGGCTGCCTAGGCGGCTACTTCGGCGGACGCACGGATAGCGGGGTGGTATGGCTCTGCGCCACCGTGGCCTCCATGCCGGGGCTACTCTTTATCCTCGCCATCGCAATGGTCGTGGGGCAAGGGCTGATGGGGGTTTATCTCGGCATCGGATTGACGACGTGGGTGAGCGTCTGCCGCAACGTGCGTGGAGAGGTGATCAAACACTGCGGCCGTGCCTATGTGCAAGCCGCACAGGTGTTGGGATACAGTCATGCGCGTGTCATGTTCCGCCACATTCTGCCGAATGTGACGCACATCATCCTGATCGCCTTCTCGATCCGCTTCCCCGCGTCGGTCGCCACTGAGGTTTTCATCAGCTTTCTTGGCATTGGCGTGCAGGGCGAGCCCTCGTGGGGCATTATGATCAATAACGCGCGGTTGCGCTTGTGGCAAGGTGTCTGGTGGGAGATGACCTTTGTGACGCTCGCGATCTTCACGCTGGTGCTGGCCTTCAACCATCTGGCGGACGCGCTGCGCGACCTGCTCGACCCGGCCCTGCGCACCGAGCAGGGGTAAGGGATCACTTGGCGCGTTTCAGCGGCAAGAAGAGCAGGTCGATGTCAACCCCGCCGTCAGGGTGCCTCTCATACCGGTAAAGGCGCCACAGGAAAGACGTCTTGCTGAACCCGTCCGTATGTGTGTCATAAGTAATGGCTGGGAAAATGTCCACGCTCACATCGCCGTTGCGTTTCTCGTAGTGCCACAAGCGCCACAGGATGCGGCGGCGCTCATAGTCTAGCGGTTTGTCCGCGTCGGTGCCGGGCTTGAATTCCCGCTTCGTGTC
>CAZXVN010000003.1:0-14115 GCA_964643945.1 uncultured Lentisphaeraceae bacterium
CCTCTTTCCCTACACGCCGCTCTTCCGATCTCGAACGCAGTTGCGAAAGCTGGTTCTTCCACACCGCCACCATCACGTCCAGGACGCTCTTGAACTCAAGCAGGTTGGCATCCGGCGAGTTAAAAAACCGCCTGGCAAAAACATAGTACAGGCACATCCCCGCCACGGCCAGCGCACCCAGCCAAGTCACGCGGGAAAGACTCAGTTCTTCGCGCCTCCACAGCGCATAGACCAGGAACGCGAGGAGCACCGGTGCCAAGGGGATAAAACTGGCCGATTCCACGACACCCACGCCGCTCAACAGCGCAAACAACACAAGAAACACCCGCGAGGGGCGCGTCACGTAAAGCACCAACAGGTGAACCGCGATCAACACCAGCATCAGATCAAAACTCTGATACTGCAACCGGGTCGCGGCCTGCCACACCGGTACCGCAAACAAAAAAGCCAAAGCCGACACCACACCCGCCCAAGTCGCCACGCGCGGCGCGTACTCGACCGAGTACTCCTCGTAAATGATGTCATGAATCAGAAAATTCATGAGCCGGTACATCAGCATAACCGAAACCACCGAACAGAGGACGCTAAACAGGTTGAGCCGGAGCGGCAGGGATAAGAACGACAAGCCGCTCAGCCAAGAAACGATCATGCCCCAGATGGGATGCGCGGGCAGATCCATCGGCTCGATGCCACTGTAAACCGCCATCAGCTGCGCGGATTCACCAGGATACACACCCTTGGACACCGTCAGCCCATAAACCAGCGCAGCCAGCATGCCCAGCCCTGCCGACACAAACAAATCGGTTATACGCTTGTTCGGGGAAACCGTTTTAAACTCTGTTATCATCGCCGCATCCTTCCTACATGAAGACAGGCTTGCAACCCCTTGCCCGGTCACAAACTTACAAACCATATAATGATGCTATAGCTTATCCGTTTTCCGTTCTCATGGCAAGTCCCGAACCTTCGCACCTGGAACCGGATCGACAGGCGGCACTTCCAACTCGACACGCACAGGAAAATGATCCGAATAACCGGTCAGATAAACATCGCCGACCTCTTTGTTCCGCACACGCCGGAACGGCAACGGCGCGCCCGACTCCGAACACTGCGCTTGGCTCTTGAACACACTGTATGAACCCTTTCGGACCCGCCACGGCGCAGCAGAAGTCGCGCCTTCAAGCATTCCGGGCGTGACATTCATGGCATCCATCAGGTTCCATTGCTTAGCGGGTGAATAGTAGTAAGTGCCGCGCACCTCTACAGGTAGACGCCCAGACAGGTTGAGCAACAAACGCCCGCTGAGGTCCCCCCGCACACGTTGTTCGTCCGCGACAAATCCCGCATCTTCCGTCAGGATCGTTGAACGGGGGCCGTCATTGAAGTCCCCGGCAACCAGAATGGCGGCGGACGGGTCGTCCTTCAGCCGCCCGTCAAGGAAAGTTCGCACCCCACGCGCCTCGATCCGGCGAATCGCATCGCTCTCCTCTTTCTTGCCCAGTTGCGACTTCCAATGGTTGACCAGAACCGTCAACGGCCGCCCCTCAAACATAAAATCACAGGCCAACACCTCGCGCTGCCCCGAAACCATCCTCAGCCAGTTCGTCGCCACCGGCGCACACACCGCCACCATCGCCACATCGATGCCCCGCTTATCGTCGCCCTCACGGTGCACGATCACCGACAGCGCATCATGGTGCCGCGCGCGCAGGGTTCTCACCAGATCTTCAAGCACCCGCCTGTTTTCGATTTCAACCAGGCACAACACATCAGGGCGCATCGCATCAATCACATCCGCGAGGTGCTCGAGTTTGAGCGCGTAACGCGCGGGCGTCCAGCGGCTCCACCCGCGGGGCGTGTAGCCGTCATCCCCCTTATTCGCAGCGTCATCTTCTGTGTCGAAAAGGTTTTCCACATTCCAACTGGCGACCACCACCGTGTTGGACGCGCCCCAGAGGCTTGTCGCATAAACGATCAGCCCCAGCGCCGTTAAATAAACGCGCCGTTTCATTCTGTTCCCGCCTCCAGGGCCGGTGCCACGTCCAAGCGCATCGCCGCCTCTCCCCGCACACCGCCACCCGCACCCGCAAGGCCCGCGATCATGGCCGCGTTATCCCCGCAGAACCGCGGTTCAGCCAGCAACACCCGCACACCCGCCCGCGCCGACACCTGCTCCAAACGCTCGCGCAACCGCCGGTTCAGCGACACGCCCCCGCCCACCGCCAGCGCACGGTACCGTCCCGCCTGCAACGCCCGCTCGCACCGTTCCGCCAACGCTTCGACGATCGCCTCCTGATACGCCGCCGCGACCTCCGCGATTCTCTCCTCGCCCTGAGGCGGCTGCTCACGCACATGGTACATCAGCGCCGTCTTCAGGCCGCTGAAGCTGACGCACAACTCCGCCCGCAACGCACCCAGCGCCGGATTGCCTGGCTTGGGCCGGCCTTTCGGGAACACCACTGCGTCGCGCCGCGCCGCCTGCCGCGCCACCCGGTCGATCGCCGGCCCGCCCGGATACCCGAGCCCCAACAGCTTGGCGGCCTTATCGAAGGCCTCGCCCGCCGCATCGTCCAGCGTCTGCCCGATGATCGTGTACCCTCCCGGCTCTGGCAGATCGATCCAGCAGGTGTGCCCGCCCGAAACCACCAGCGCCAACATCGGCCCCACCTCCCGCGGGTCCGGCGCTCCCGAACTCAGGAAAACAGAGTGGATGTGCGCCTCGATGTGGTTGATGCCGATCAGCGGTTTGCCCAGCCGCAACGCCAGCCCCTTGGCCGCCGAAAGTCCGACGATCAGCGAACTCGCCAAGCCCGGCCCGTAGGTCACCGCCACCGCATCGATCCGCTCCCACCATGCGGGGCAGACCTCCGTCTCGCCCGCCGCCCCGAACGCCCCGCCTAGCGCCTCGCGGATCACGCCGGATATTTTTTCGAGGTGGCTGCGCGACGCGATCTCAGGAACCACCCCGCCGTACGGCTGGTGCAACGGCACCTGACTAAACACCACGCTCGACAACACGTTGCGCCCGTTCTCGACAACGGCGGCGGCCGATTCGTCGCAGGAGGTCTCAATCCCTAAAACAGTCATTCGCCCGACTTCCGCCCTTCAGCCCTTGTGCAAAACGCGAGCACCCTTGAGCACCTCTTTCGCACGCTCGAGTTGCCCGTCTTTCGCGTCCGGCGCCCGGCTCTGCACACCGTCCGCCGCCGCACGGGGCCTTTCGTCGTGGAGCATCCGCATCTGTGCCTGCCGCCACTCGCTTTTCGACATCGCCACCTGCACGTCCGGCACAATCCCCTTGCCGTGGATCATCTTGCCGTCCGGCGTGTAGTAGTAACCCGTCGTCAACCGCACCCCGCAATCCGGGCGCACCGCGATCGGCAGGTCGGTGAACCGCCGCTCGCACGGTCCGGCCTCGAACCGCTGCTGAGGCGCCGCGACCTCGCGTCCGCGCACCGTCACAATCTCCGCCCCCTTCGGCAACACCTGCTCGACCACACCCACCGCCGACTCCAGCAAGCCTCCCGGATTGTCGCGCAGGTCAATGATCAGCTCGGTGATCTGCTTCTTGTCGAGTTCCACCAGCGCCTGCGCGAAATCCTCCGCTGCAGGCTCGTTGAACTGTGTGATCCGCAGATAGCCGATACCGTCTCCCAACGCATGCACGCCTTTCACGCTCGTCACATGAATGTCGTCGCGCACCAGCATCACATCGGCCTTCTCGCCGTTCTCCCGTTCGACCGTCACCTTCACGGACGTGCCCTTCTCGCCACGCATCGCGCTGACCGCCTCGTCGATCGACACGCCTTCCAGCTTCTTGCCGTCCACCGCTGTCAGGGTGTCCCCCGCATGAATGCCCGCTTTGAACGCAGGCGAATCCTCGATCGGCGCGATCACCTTGATCCCGCCGGACTCCACCCCGACATTCACGCCAATCCCGCCAAAACTGCCGCGCGTCTCCTCTTCCAGGCTGGTCAGCGACTTCGGCGGCAAAAAGGAGCTGTTGGGATCCAACTCGGCCAACATGCCGTTGATCGCGCCATACACCACGTCCTTGAACGGCTTCTCCTCGACATAATACCGCCGCACCAGCAACATCGCCTCGGTCAGCACGGCGATCTCGTCATACGCCGCCTCGTCCCCTTCGGGCTCCACCGCCACCACCGTCGGCGCAGCCGCCGATTGCGACACAGCAACTGGCCGGTGCGTCGTACACCCGCTCGCCAAAACCGCCAGCCCAGCCAGCCAGCCCCATTTTTTCACGCCCGCAAAGAATCCCCGCATGAGCCCACCCTCGCCGTTTTCAACACGCGCTTACCAGAACTTCCACCACGGCTTTTTCGTTTTATCTGCGCCGCCATCCGCCATTTCGCCGTAGAGCGACTTGACCCGCTGCGAAGCCGAAATCTCGGGGTCGACCAAATTGTTGCGCTCCACCACCTCCACCACATCGGGCAGCGACCACAACACCGTGCGAATGTAAGCATCCTGCGTGGCACGGTGCAACACGGTCACCACGCCCTCGGGCGAAATGTCGATCTTCGGCTCGGACGACTGCAGCAACGTGCCCAGATCGAGCGAGTCCCACACCTTGCCGCTCGGATCATCCTCGATCCGCAAAAACAGCCGATCCGTCTGGTTGCGGTGCCAGAAAACCAGCTTGAAAAGACGCTTCTGGCTCTGCCGCTTAATAAACATCTGCACACCGTCTTTGACCGGCATGCCCGGCACCACATCGAAACTCTTCTTGGCCGACTCATACCGGATGCCGTCATGCACAATCACAAAGCGCACGATGTACTGGCCCTCTTCGACCACCGGGAACCATTTGTCCAACTCCACTTTCTGCTGGAACACCTGCCCCGGCTTCAACTGAAACATGCCGATGACCGGCTGGTCGTTGAACGGTGCGAGCTCATTGTACTGACCCCCCTTCGTGATCTCCACAATCAGCGTGTCGCGGGAGTCCTTGCCGCCGATGTCGAGCAGATCCCGCGTCGTGTTGAGCGCCTCGAGTTGCACCAGCACCGGCTCCCCCACCACAAACACATTATAAGCCAACGTCAGCGTCATCTCCACTTGTTGGGCCGCCGCTGCGCCTGTAAAGAGCACCGCACACACGAACGCCATCCCGCCTTTTTTTGTCTCGAACAACATATCAACTTCCTATCTGTTGTGCTTCCGTAGCCTGCAGTATAGCATAACCCGCCACCGCTGTCATGCCAGCCGCACGGTCAGCCCATCATAACTCACATGCACGCACGGAGGAAGTTTTGCCTCGAGTTCCGCATGGTCCACATCATGGCACACATGGATCAGATACGACGCCTTCGCATGAATCTGCGCGAGAAGCGCCAGACTCTCCTCCACGCAGATGTGAGACGGATGCGGGCGGTACCGTAGCGCGTCGAGGATCATCAGGTCCACCTCGCGAAGCGCCGCCACCGTCGCCGCCGGCATCATTGAGCAGTCCGGCACGTAACCGATCCTGATCCCGCCCTGCTCGATCAGGTACCCCGTCATCTTGCGCCCGTGCGCCACATCAAGCGGGGTCAGCCGCACGTCGCCCACCCTGAACGGCCCGTCAATCGCGATGAAATCCACCTGCGGGCGGTACAAACCCTTCGGCTCCGGTACGTTTCCCACGTAATGGAATACCCGCTGGATATCCGCCATCGTCTCGGCATCGGCATAGGCCGGGATCACGCGCTTTTGAAGCGTGTTGAAGCGCCGGATGTCGTCGAACCCGAAAATGTGGTCCGCATGGGCGTGGGTGAACACCACCGCCTCCACCCGCTCGATGCCGGCATCCAGCATCTGCTGACGGAAATCCGGCGGCGTGTCGATCACGAACGCCGTCTGCTCCGTGCGCACATACACGCTGGTCCGGCGGCGCGTGTTGCGCGGGTCCTTGGAGGAGCACACCGCACAGTGGCAGCCGATCATCGGCACCCCCACCGAGGTTCCCGTCCCTAAAAATGTCACTTCAATCGCCATACTGCCCTGTCATGTTCCGCCCTCCACAATCCCGATCTCCTCGGGCGTGAGGCTATAGAGGCGATAGACGATCTGGTCGATCAGCCGGTCGGTGAAAGCGATCTGGGTTTCAAGGGGGACGATCGCCGCCTTCGCTTTCTGGAAACGGGCACGGATGCTTTCTTCGTCGGACGCGTTGAGCCTCGTCCCGCGTGCGGCGAGCGCCTTGCGGTTCGCGTTGAGGTGCGCAAACACATCGCCGGCCTCCAGTTTCCAGAACGCGTCCAGCCGCGTCTTGGGCGTCAGGCTGTGCGCATCCACGCCGCGGAAGTCTTTGAGGTCGGTCAGGAACCCCTTGGCCGCCGCGTGCTTCTCCGTGTTCATGGCCGTCATCCGCTCGGCCAGGAACGCGAGCAGGTCGTGGATCACGTCTGCGCGGGAAGCCTCTAAGTGCTCCTCCGCGAAAGCAAGGATCGGACAGGCATCGCCGTTCTCCAGGCCCCGGTCGTATGTCTGCAGGGCTTTCTTCGCGCACCGCTTCCGCTCCGCGTCGGGGGTGGTGAAGGCGATGCGGCGGATGGGAAGGCGCATCGCGACGTTGCGATGCATGTCGATCGTTGTAAAGGTGGAAAGATACCAGAAGCGTAAGAGATACGAGTTGAGGAGTGCTAAGATATAAGCTTCCGAGTATCCGTTCCGGGCGTCTGCGAGAAGAAGCGCGTCCTTCACGTAGTACTCCTCTCTGTCCAAAGCGGCTTCGATCCCGTCCGCCATGCGACTCAGGACTACCTTATCCCGTTCAAAGCGTGCGGTTTCGCCTGGGCGAGCCGTACCCTTATTTGCACGCATGAGGTCAGGCCGATACCACACCCATTGCCCTTCCCAATCGAGGCAATAGCGACCGATGCTTCGACTCGATACCAGTTTCTTGTATTCAGAGGATTCGCGCTTTGCCCCTACAAACTTTTCGTCGTCGCCCGTTTTCAGGCCGAAGTCCACGGTAACGATGTCTCCAAGGAGCTCACTCGTGCCCGTGATCTTCGTCCTTATCGTTGAGACAGATTGCCGAGCGACGTCGAAGATATGCCGTGGATCGTCCATCCAGACACTCTGACTGCAGGTTCCGGCACTCGCAATGCTCTCCAATTGCCTGACTGACACAATATTCCCGTTTCTCGCTTGGAAATCCCGGTCCTTTCTCAAGACAACAACAACCGGTCGCACAGCCACGTCTATGAAGACTCCACACGGGAGAAGAACGATCTGCATGACTCTCGCCCTGTCGAGAAGCAACGCACGGAAGTCAACAGAACTCTCCAACGTCCGCCATGTGTCCGAAGTGATCATACTCACGTATCGGGTTTCGGCGCAGAGCCGAACCGCCTGCTCCAAAAAGCAGTTGAGCAAGTCGGTCTTCGCCTTGTAACCCTCGAACGCTCTCCACAGCCATTCCTTGTCAACAAGCGCGATTTTGTGTGGCCGGACATACGGTGGATTCCCGATCACGGCGTCGAAGCCGGGATTTTCGCGCAGGCTGCCGTCGCCGTTGAAAAAAACTTCCGGGAATTCGAGTTCCCAATGGAAGAACGGTTTCTCCAGTTCCTTGATGTGGTAGCGCATGCCCCCGTCCTTGACACACCCCGGATCCTTGCGGCAGGCATCGAGGATGCGCTGCGCCCGGGCCAGATAATCCTCTTCACTAAGCGGTTCGCCAAAGAATGTGCGGGTCCAGAGATCCGCGATTGCCCTGTAGGGAACGAGCACGGGCAACACCTGCTCCATCCAGCGCTTTTCCTTGTCCTTCACCTCCGACACGGTGCCGCTCGCCGTGCCTTCGATCTGCCGGATCCCGGAGATCGCTTCCGAAATCGCCCGCTTGAGATCGGGACCGAAGTTGAGAGACATCTGCTCGGCGGCGGTCTTCTTTTTCTTCTTCTCCGGCAATCCGCCGAGATCGGTCAACCGCGCCCCGATGAGCGAGTTGCCGCAGCGCAGGTGGTGGTCGAGGAAACTCAGCGGCGCGGCGGAGGCGATGCACGTGAGCCAGAGGGAGAGCTTGGACAGCTCCACGGCCAAGGGATCCAGGTCCACGCCGTAGATGCAGGACTCCACCACCCGGCGACGCCAGTAAGCGGTTTCGGCGCGTTCCTGCGACTCGCCACGCTCGAACTCGGCCTGGAATTTGGTGCTTGGGTGGTAGACGATGGCGTCGGCGAGATGGATGACGGCCTCGACGAGAAAGTGGCCCGAGCCCATGGCGGGATCACAGACGTTGAGGGCCAGGACCGCATCGGCGAAAGCGTTGTTCTGAAGGCCCGCTTCGCGTGCGGCTCTGACTTCGGGCCGCTGCCCGATCTCCGCCAACAAGGCCCCCACCGTGTGCTCGACGATATACTTCACGATGTGGTCCGGCGTGTAGTACGTGCCGGTGGCCTTCCGCTCGGCTTTGTCGGTCTTGAGAACCAGACGGCCGTTCTCGCGCTCGAAGTGGTTCTCCAGGAGCCCCTCGTAGATCGAGCCGAGCTGCTGGACGTTGAGGTCGGCGTAGTCCACCGTCTGGATAGGCAGCGCCGGGTCGTCGCGGCGGGGCGGAGGATTGAACATGAGGCCGCGCAGCACGTCGGCCAAGACCGCGTCGCTGACAGCCCACGTTTCAAGGTCGCGGTGTTTCTTCGGGTCGAACAAGCCGCCGTTGTAGCGGGGCACGCCGAATTCCTTGTTGGCCTTCTCGTTGGTACCGTTGATGACGTGGCACAACTCGCCCAGCTCGCGGTAGAGGCGCGTCTGCGTGTGACTCTCGTAGGCGAAGCCCTGCAGGGCAGGCTTGAGCCGTTCAAGCGACAGCTCCTTGGAATATTTCCGGCTGCGCGGTTCGACGGGGAGCAACTCGCGACCTTCGGCGTAGAGGATGAACAGCAGACGGTAGAGATAGATCAGGCAGTTGTCGTAAAGACGAGGCAGATCGGTGTCGGCGATGCCGTTCTCCGGCCGCCCGGCGAACCCGTTGGCGAGATTGGCAATCAGGGTGAAGACCCGCTCGCGCAGATCGCTCTCCAGTTCCGTCTGCGCGGAGAGCGCGCCTTCACGGACGCGGTCGAGACGGCACTTGCCCTGCGTGTCGCGGATGAAAGCATCTCGGTGAAAGAGCGAATAAAAGAGCTTGAACGTCTGCAGCGACTGGACGGCGACCTCAAGATTGAGTTCAAAGAAATCACTGGGCCGGGCGTCCCGGCAGTAGAGCCGCCAGTCCCGCCCGTTAGTCAGGATGCCCCAGCCGAGCACGCGTGCCTCGCTGAGGTAGTCCCGAATCTGCAGATGGGGGTAGCGCTGCTGGTGTCGGCTGATCTGCGAGAGAGGATGACCGTATTTCTTGGCTTCGAGGAGCCCGACCCCGGCCTTATAGCGGGCCGTCCGGTCTTTGTCCTGCACAGCCGCTTTCTCCTGGGCTGAGGCAAAGAGGATGTAGTCGGGTTCGAGGTCCTGATCCGGCAACCCGAGGTTACGCGACCAACTGAGGCCAAGCCGTTCGAGAAGCGGCTCGATCAACTCTTGCCGCGCCTCTTCTTCGTTCCCGTGGCGCCGGAGCCCGAAGGCCCGCCGCTCGACAAGGCCCTTGCAGAATGCCCAGACGGGCCGGACCAGATCGTCGGAAGGCCACCAGTCGTTCCCCGCGATGCGGACCTTCAGGTAGTGGTCCGAGAACAGGCCGCTTTTCTGCCAGAGCGGACGCACTTCGGGGAGCCCCAGTTCGGGGTGCTCCGCAGGGTTTTTCCTTCGTGCGCTCATTAACCGGCACGTCCTTCTTTAATCTATGCGATTACCAGAACCAATGATTTTTGAGTATACGCCGTTCCGCGGAAAAAAGGCCAGCGTTCTTTTTTGTTTTCAAATCAGGAATCAGGTGATTGACAGGGTCATTTCAAATGACTATAGTCTGACACATGACCAAGGAGCAGGCCCATGCAAACGATGACCATCACGGCTTTTAAGGCTCAGGCCTTGCGCAAGATCGGGCTGGTGGCTTCCAACAAGGAGCCGATTACCATCACCCGCCGCGGGCTTCCTGTGGTGCGGATTGTGCCCTGGAAACCAAAAACGGCAGCCGATACGTTCGGCAAGCTTGCGGGCAGCCTTCTTTTTGAGGGGGATCTTCTCTCCCCCGCTGTGGAGGCCAGCGAGTTCGAGGCGTGCCGATGAAACTTCTCATGGACACTCATGCGTGGATCTGGTGGATTACCGGGTCGGACCGGCTCACCTTGCGCGGCAAGAGCGCTATCCGGAAAGCGGCGGCTTCGGGGGAGTTGTTTCTTTCGGCGATATCGATCTGGGAGGTCGCCAAACTGATGTCGAAGCAGCGCATTCAGCTTGATCGTGACACCGAGAACTGGGTTGAGCAGGCACTGGAAATACCGGGGCTCACGCTTGTTCCGTTGACCCCTCTCATCGCGTGCAAGGCTTGTTCTCTGCCGCCGCCGTTTCATGATGATCCCGCCGACCAGATCATCGTCGCCTCCGCCCGTGTAGAAGGCGCGACCATTTTGACCGCCGACGCCCGCATCCGGGGGTACTCGCATTGCCAGACAATGTGGTAACCGGTTTAGACAAATGCTTGCAACACGGATGCCCTTCGGTTCGATTGCCCGCCCTCAATATTTCAGCAGCAGATCCAGCATCTTGCGGTCGAGCTGGTGGCCGTGGAACGCTTCGTAGGCCACATCTGTGCGCCCGCTGTCCAGCACGCCGAACGGGCCTTTGAAATTCCACAGCGCCCACCCGAGGTTGCGCTCCTTCCAGAGTTTCAAGTTGTCCTCCATCCACTCCAGCACAACCGGATGCGGCGTGCGGTTGTAGGCACCGAACTCGCCGACCATCGCGAACACTCCCGCGTCAAACGCCGGCTGCCACGGCTCAATCACCGTCTTCTTGAGATAGGCCCGCCCGTCTATGACGCCCTCCGCAGCCTGAAACACGGGCCTCGCGTCGAACCCGCAGAACCGCACCGCGCCGTTGGTCTTGCCCCAGCCCTGCTCAAACCCCATGGCCGCGATCCTGCCGTCTTTGCCCGTAAAGGTGAGATTGGAAAGCTCCGCCCAGTCGCCTGCCGCGATGCTGACCGTGAGGCGCTGCGCGCCCTGCGGCAGCTCGGCCGTCACCTCCGTCAGGCACTTCGCCTGCGTGATCTTCCACTCGCTCTTGTACACCCCGTTGGTCCAACCCGCTCCCAGCCCTGCCTCCAGCTCTTTCTCGCACACGCTCAGACCGTCCGCCTCTACGCGGAAACGCACCTTGCCCGAAACCATCCCCGGCCTGAACATGAGCGTGCCCGCAGGCAGTCCCTTGATCACCAGCGGCACATTCAACGGGGCCTTCACAGGCCCGTATAACGGACTCACCGTTGACGGCGGAGGCCACAGCGGATCATCCGACGGCGTCCCCGCCCAACTCGCCAGGTAGTGCGAAACCGACATCGGCCGGTAACCGCGCATGGCCTGCCCGATCCCCAGCTTAAAGAGCGACTGCGCGGGCCGGCCGCCCCACGCGATCCCGTCCGCCACGATGAAGCGCGACGGATCCTCGGCGCGGATGGCGCGGACCAGTGCGGCCGCCACCTTCTCATAGGCCTCTTCCGTCACCTCGTCCGGTTCGTTGAACAGGTTGAAACTCAGCTCCCGCGAAGGGCAACCCTTGTAACGCCGGGCGAAAAACGCCCAGTGCTTGCAGCACACGCGCAAGGCCTCGTCATCCTTGAACAGGTCGCGCGCCTCCGGAGGCTGGGCCACCGTGTATCCCGGCGCGCGGTGGAAGCAGAGCTGCACATGGATCTTGTACTTTTTTCCATAGGCCACCACTTGATCCACCGGCGCAAGCTGTCCCTCATCGATCTGCTCCCAATTCTTGTCTTGGATCCAAAACCGGTAGTCCATGGGAATGCGCACAAAGTTGAACCCCAGTTCGCTGATGAGTTTAAAATCCTCCTCCTCGAACTGCGCCTTTTGCCCGTGGTTTTGAAACATCCCCAGCAGGTTGAACCCGCGCCAACGCGGCTCGGGCCGCCACGCCTCCGCCGCACACACATTCGCGCCGGCCATCATGGCCGTCAACGCCGCCGTCAGCCAAGTTCGTGTTCTTTTCATTGTTATATCCTCGTTAAACACGCCCACATTATCACACCCGCGCCGCAGACGTAAAGGTAAGGGCAAGACTGCATGGGCAGGTCTTGTCAAAGTTGCTTATCAATAAACCCGGCTACAAATATGCCGCGCCGAACCACATGAAGCGCCACTTGCAAACTTTCGCAAGAATGCAAAAATGCAGTTCCATAATGTCCGCGAGCGTGGTAAATTAATCCCATGAATCTGCTCGATTACATATCGGTCGACCCCACTGTCTGTCACGGAAAGGCGTGTATCAAGGGCACACGCGTTATGGTGTCTGTTATCCTTGACAATCTGGCCGCTGGCATGACCGCGAACCAGATTCAGAAAGAGTACCCCTCCGTCTCGCCCGACGCGATAAGAGCGGCGATCGCCTACGGCGCGGAACTCAGTCGCGAACGCCTCTTACCCGTCTTTGCGTGAGAGAAGGGGCATGTGAAATTCAAGATCGACGAGAACCTTCCACTGGCAATCTGTCGCGTGTTCCGCGACGCGGGACATGACGCCTTGACCGTTCTGGATGAAAGGCTCGGCGGGTATCCAGATCGCGACATCGCCGCCGTCTGCAAGCGCGAGTCGCGCGTCTTGGTCACACTCGACACAGACTTCTGCAACATACTCATTTATCCGCCCCGCGAGTTCTCGGGCATCATTGTTTTCCGAACCGATGATCAGTCGAATCCGATTGTCTTTGCCTACAGCCACCGCGTGTTGTCAGCGCTGGCGGTTGAGAGCCCATTGGGCAAGCTCTGGATCGTCGACCGGCAGCGCATCCGAGTCAGGGACTGATTCCGGCTCTTCAGCCGTCAGCCTCTGCCGCTACGTTTTCACCATCCGCTGACAGAGGACAGGAATAAAGGGAGGCATTACCTTCCCGTCCTCAGATACTTCTCCGTCCCGTAGGGGAAGTCCGACGGCTGATACTTCAGCACGTTCTTGTTGCTCAAGCTATACGCTTTCTGAAAATGCAGGAACAGCCACGGACAATCCTCCCGGACCCGTTCTTGCGCCTGCCTCCATATGCGGTTGCGTTCGCCCTCGTCCGTGGCGGCACAGGCCGCCTCGTAGAGCCGGTCGAACTCGGGATTCACATAGTTGGCGCGGTTCGGTCCAGGCGAAACATTCCTGCTGTAGAAAAGCTGCATGAAGTTCTCGGCATCCGGATAGTCGCCGGTCCAGCCGAGACGGAACATCTGGCTTTGCCGACTCGAGACCCTTTTCAGAAACGTCGGCCAGTTATGAAACTGCGGTTTCAAGGCGACTCCCGCACGCGCCAAGAACGACACCAGCAGCTCAGTCGATTCGCGCATGTCCTGCGACGTGCGCCCCAGATCAAGCGTCAGCTCCAGCCGTTTCCCAGTCTTGGGATCCACGCCCTCGGGATAGCCCGCCTCACGCAGCAGCGCCTTGGCCTTGTCAAGGTTGCCCGCATACGGAAAGGGCGTCTCCAGCCGTCCCGCCGTGCCAGGCGGCACCGGCCCATCGCAGCGGATCGCGCGATGATTGAAGAACCGTTCCCACGCCTCCCCGTCGAACGCGCAGTTCAATGCCTGCCGCAACACGCGGTTGCCCCCGAGCACCGGGTCATCCATGTTCATGCCGACGTACGCCACCTCCAGCGTCGGCAGCGCATACACGGTAATCCCGCGCTGCCGCAGCGGCTCCGACAGGCCCCCGGAACCGTCGATCACCACGTCCCAGTTGTCGCGCGCGATCTCGCCCAAGAAGTCCAACGCCCCCGAGAGAAAGCAAAGCCACTGCGTGGATACGTCATCGATCACCCGGTAGACCACGCGGTCAAAGGGCACCTCGCCCTCGGCAGGGTCAACCGCTGCAGGCCCCGCGCGCCAACCGTACCACGCCGGATCACGCGTATAGGTCATCTGATGATTCCGCTGCCATCCCGACAGCCGGTACGGCCCTGACCCGACCGCATGACTGCCAAAGTCCGGGCCATAAAAGATCGGAAGAGCGTCGTGTAGGG
>CAZXVN010000004.1:0-9706 GCA_964643945.1 uncultured Lentisphaeraceae bacterium
GGCCTCCAACAACAAATTCAAACTGACCATCAGAAAAGCCTTTGGCTTTCGAAGCTTCGATGTTTTACAAATCGCTGTCATGCATCAACTTGGAAAATTACCCGAACCGGTGTTCGCCCATGAATTCTGGTGAGGAGGCAATTGTTTCAACAAGGTCTTTAAGGTCGGGTGCTGGAATAGAAGCCGCTAGTCTGGTCGCCACATCGAGAAACAAATTCGAAGGCGCAACTGCGGTTTCATTGCGAACAACAGGCTTCACAAGCGGCGTTGCTTCTTTGCGCAACGTCATGAATTGGCCCAGTTCACCAGGCCCCCACTCATGCGTGGTGTCCGACTCCTGTAGCAAAAAGAGCGACTGGCTCCCTCGACTTGGCCGGATTCCAAGCAGGTGGACGCGGATGCCATATTCCTGCGCCTGCTGTACACCCACGCGCAAATCTTCATCTCCAGACAGCAGCACAGCGTCAGCCATCGCGCGATTTCTGGCTAGTGTGATCATGTCCGTGACAATCAACGAATCAACGCCCTTCTGTTCGCCCACACTGTTGACAAACCCAAGTCTGACTTTGACGTTTGCACAATGGGCCAACGAAAGATGTGCCGTAGACGGGCCTTCTGATGTGCCGTCATACCAATAAATGCGAAGAAGTGGAATGCCCGACACGGCGACAGCGAATTTCTCGAGTTCCTCCACGACCTTGTCGCAGGCTAGAGTGACTCCGCTTCGTGGCAGTTTTTGACCGGCAAGGGCTGTCGAACCTTGGGCAAACAGGTAGCCAGCATCAACAAAGACTGCTACACGTTCCATAGGCACCTCGGTTATATCAAAAAAAAGGGCTCCCGAGGGAGCCCGCTACTAGGTCGCCCCATTCTAGTCATTCTAGTCGGAGCAACCGTCAATAAGATACGCCACTTGTCTGATTCGGTCAACTGCGAAAAACGACACTGAGAAAATTACACGTATAAACGGTTGCTGGGTGGGTAAGTCCTGTCAACTGCACACCTTCAAGACGTTCCCGATCACGGCACGGTAATTCTCATCCAACTGCGGTTGCAGATCGATAAGCGTGGCGATACGGCGGGCGGTCTCGGTGACAGTGCGCACCTCGGCCACGGTCAGGCCGCGCCCCAGCAAGGGCTTCTCACGGTAGGAGAGCCATTTCTTGATGACCTGATACCCGCCGATGGTGTATTCCCACACGGGCACCGGCACGTTGCGCCGCCGGTCGACTCATGGGCAAACAACCGATAGCCAATCAAGAATCGCGGCAGGAACCGGTCTTTCTCCGTCACGGCAATCAAAAAGCTGCCCACTGCGAAGTTGAATACGGCAAACGGTAAAAGCATCTTGTTGTGTTCGGCTGTTATCGGTCAGGATGGTTGCATCCGCCACACGCATCGCCTCACGAATTGCTTTCTGCGTTTTTGGAAACCGACTGAGCAGTTTTTTCTGCTCAACGGCATGCCCGCCGTTCTCAACGCGTGTATGTACACGAAGGATCGATAGATTCTCATTCGAGAGTCCAACGAAAAGGAGCCAAACAAAGTAGCCTCTGTCTTGAAGCTGACGAATCAGGTCGATCTTCGATTTAACCGTCCCATCAGGCAACTCCTCCCAATACGAGAAAACCGTTTCCATTGCGAATGGAACTTGATGCGCCATGGCTTGCGCGACGAAGGCCTCGACACCCTTCTGGGCAACATGCATCCAACTGGAGTTAGTATCTCGGATGGCAACAGCCCACGGAGGTAACGGCTTTTTCGTTCCATCGCCGGAAAAGGACTCGGGCAATATGGACAACATCATCCGATCCGCGTTGACGAGAGGTATTCGGAACAGGTCGGCCAGGTGCTGATACCACAGCGTTGATTTGCCGGAACCGTTGTGTCCGGCCAAGATAACGGCTTGGGGTTTCTTTGATTTATTCAGCGCGCTTAGAATGCCCTTTACCGCGACCTCTATTTCTTTCACAAACCGACCTCGAATTCGCCCGTTTCACGATTCAACGTCCCGCGCTCTGTTTTACCGTTCAATTTCCGGATAAAGACGGTCGGTCTTTCAGGATCTACGGAAAACAACGGGACATTCTTTTTCATAGAAATACGAACCCCGGGTTTTAAAAACGCTATGATCCCCCGCGCTAGCGCTTCCTGTCCGACTCGGATGTTGCGTTTAACTTCGGCATGCGAAGGGGGCACAGTCTCAATGGTGACTGAACCGAACGTTACATTCATCATCCGCTGCGGCCTACTTTTTTGCCCTTTGATCGCAGAGGGACGGCAAGGGTTCAAGGGTTTGACACGTTCCTGTTTCATAAGACTCTGTTCCTCATTCGTGTGGTCATCTTACCAAAATCGCTTCCGACCCTCAACCGCACAACAGACCCAAGAAAACGCATGTCCTATCTGATCGGTCGTTGACTGAGCCTGGGGACATTCTGGCAAGGCCGGGGATGTCTTGATCTGGAGCTAGCAGCCCAAAGAATCTCGCAAATCAGTATTCACGATAAGGAGTAGGTGTCCGACGTTGTTTGGCCATAGTTCCCATCCAGTTCCGCCTGAAGCGCGAGCAGCGCCGCGATCCGGCGGGCGGTCTCGGTGACGGTGCGCACCTCGGCTATGGTCAGGCTACGTCCCAGCAAGGGTTTGTCGCGGCAGGAGCGCCCTTTCTTGATGACCTGATACCCGCCGACAAAAGCTTAACCGCCTTCTCCGCCCTCCTTTTTTCGGCGTCAGCCGCGCCTTCAGCGGATTGCGGCCCTGCCACGCACGCCAGCCGCAGGGTTGTGTCCACGCGGTGTCGAACTCAGGCTCGTTGCTCACACGGTTGACCGCCTTTTTCGAAGAGGTCACGGTGGCACGCACGTACAGATCGTCCGGCCCCAGCGTGTAGGAGGCTTCAAGACCCTCGACCGTCTTGGCCGTCTTGCCGATCATATCCGAATACCGGATGCCCGTGCGCGCCGGCTTTTTCTCTTTGGCCGGATCGTCGAACGCTTCCGTCGTGCGGTCGAACCCGGCCTGGGTGGTGGTGAACCGGACCGTATACGTCGCGCCGGCATCAGGCCTGACCTTCACGCTGAGCGTGCCCTTCTCACCATCGAAAGCCACACGCTCCAAAGCCACGCCGGTAGACGCGTAGAACTCGCCGCGATACATGGCCTGTAGCAGCGCATGGGGGTCCAGCCGCGCCGCACGCACACAGACCCACCCGACGCCCGGACGCGCCCCCCCTCTGGGATCGGTGTAGGTGTGCGTATCATCCGTGGCCGTCCCGAAGACCGGATCATAACCGTCCTCGATCCGGAAGGCGTTCACGATGTCCCAGAACTTTTCCAGGGAATACCATAACGGGTGCGGCGGGAACGTGGTGCCGCCGTCGGCGTTGCACACTTCGAAGAACCGGATCCGGGGCAGACCGATCAACACCTCTGGGCGGATGTCGAAACAGGGCCAGGTCGGATGGTTCAACATGAACAGCGTCGGCACGTCCTGTGCGCGTCCCCATGCGTCCAGCGCAGTCTCAATGCGCTGGAAGATTTCGGAGGGGGAGTCGCCGTAACGGTACGGAAGGGTGTCGGAGACATTAATCACGTTCATGTGAACCTGCAAGCCGCCGGCCACATGGTTGAGTTCGTGGCCCGGAACCATCAGGAACGCCTCGGGCTGGTCAAACATCCTTTTTGATTCCCAAACCGTCTTGAGCCTGAGATATTCCTTGCCGCCCTCCTTCTTGAGCTCCGCGCTCGCCGGGTGTCCCTTCACGTACGCGTCCGCTTTTTCGCGGCTGAGCTTCTGAGAGCCCGCCTCCAGCCACGCGTGGGTGTCGAGCTGCAGCATCTGGTGATCGGACAACGTGACGAACTGATAACCGTGATCACGATACCAGCCCACCGCATCCTCGGGAAACACATTGCCGTCGCTCCACAGCGAGTGCATGTGCAGATTCCCCCGATACCACTCCTCCGCCTGCACGCTCAGGCACAGGACCCAAACGAATGCGCTAACAATAACCCTGCGCATCACGGCCCCCTTTCGCAACCCTTCACACGCCCTGCAAACAAAGTGACAGCGCCAGCGCCAGCACACCTTACCGCAGAGGCTGCTCGGCACCTTTGGCCAGCTTATGCACGCCCATCATGGTTCCGTCGCGGCGGCCCGGGCTCACATAGCGCCAGGCCAACTTCTTGTCGCGCGTGATCTCGAACAGCCCCGTGCCCTCGCCCTGCCCGTTGTAGGCCGAGTAACAGCCCGCCACGAGGTTGCCGTTGGGCAACACGTGAAAACCGGTGATGTTCTGGATCACCACGCCCGGCAGATCCGTCTTTTTGAACTCCCAGGTCTCCTTGCCGTTCTTGTCGTACTCGGTGATCTGGTTGAGCGAGGAAACCAGCGTGTTGCCGTTCGCCAACCGCACCGCCGCGAACGCTAAGGCTTTGGTCGGTGTTTCCCACGCCGTGGTGCCGTCAGGCTTGTATTCGCGCACAAGGTTCGACCCCGAGTGGCAGACCAGGTAGTTGCCGTTGGCCAGCTTGCGCGCCATGCGCATGTGATGATGGTCGTCCGTGCTGGTGTAACGGGTCATCAGCGTGAAGACGACCTTCCCCGTCTTATCCACCTCGACCACACGCCCGGAGGCGTTCTCGCCGACCACCGTGTTGCCGTTCGTCAACCGCTGGCACGTATAAGCGCCGCCGCCCTTCTGGTTCTCGGGCTTGTACTCGAACACGACCTTGTGGTCGCGCGTCACCTCCGTGATATTGCCGTCAGCGAAAAGCACATTCCCGTTCGGCAAGCGCCACACATCATGGACGTTTCCGGCCGGGTGTTCCCACACGACTTCGCCCTGCGGCGAGAGCAACAGCACCCGCCCGCTACCTGTAGCCAACACTTCGGCCTCCGGCTTTCCCTCAAATCCGTCCGCACACGCCAGACCCGCAACCATCACCGCCAGCACACGCATTTTCATCATCAGAACCCCCTTTTTGCACCTGTTTACGCTTACCGCTCAAGCGTAATCCCGCGACGCAAGAAGGTCGGGACATCGAGGTCCTGCCCGTCATGAATCGTAGGCTCTACATTCTGGAACTTGCCGCGGCCAGACGCGTTCAGCGAAAGCTTGCTGCCCTTAGCCCGGCTCTTCTTGCTGCCCGGCTGAATCGGAAAAGCGTCCTGCACCGGTGGTTCCAGCACAGGTGAGGCGTCGCGGTGCGGCTCCAGTTTCACGGCGGCTGTCCAACTCTCAAAAGCCAGCACCACCAATTCAATCCGCCCGTCATACCCTGCGTCCAACACCGTACCCATCTCGATCATGCAGTCGCTCTTGCACACGCCGCGCAGCGCGCCCATCACCTCGCCAACCTCGGCGAGGCGCAAGTCGGAGCCGGCCAGAATCCCCGCCAGCAACGCGTTGGCCTTGGCCAGCGCATCGCCCGAGCGCAGCAGGCGGCAGGCACGCAACTCCGCCACGACCTGCTCCGCACGGCCGGGCCCTTCGGCTGAACTGAAGCCGAAACGCGCGCTGCCACCCTTCAGCACCAAGGCGTGCAGCCGCTCCCCGTCCAAGCAAATAAAACCCGGCTTCGAAAGCAAGCGCCACAGCAGCGTGATCCCCGCAGCCACCGCCGCCCCGGCCATTTGAATCGCATCGGCCAGCAGCCCTTCGCCTGTATCGTGAAAAAGCTCGTCCAGCGGAACGACCACCATCGAGTCTGCATTCTCTTCGATCATCGGCAACACGCGTTCAGCCGCCTTGCGCCGCGTCTCCCCTTCGAACGCAAACGGCAGCGTCACAAAACAGAGTGTGGCGAGGCCCATATTGTGCAGCGCCTTGATGATGTCCGGTGTCACGCCGCCCCCTGTCCCCGCGCCCAGACAGGCCAGCACCACCACCGTCCGCACGCCCTGCAGATGCGGCAGCAGATTCTGCATGTCCTCCTGCGCCACCATCCGCCCCTTGATCGCGTCGCCGCCCGTCCCGTGCCCCGCCAGCAGCGCGCCGCCAAAGAGCAGACAGGTCATTCCGCCCGCCGCCGCCTCGCGGTTCGACAGCGCATCGGTGTCCACACCGAGCACCCGCAACCCGCTCCCGTACGTGGACAGAACCGACGCGGCCAGACGGCATCCGCCGCCGCCCACGCCCAACAAAAGAAGGCCCGATTGCTGTTCCTGACTCATCGATGAAACACTCCTTTGAACAGATTCTTCAGCGGCGAGAAAAGCCCGCGGTCCTCATACGTCATCTGGCCATAGAGCACCAGCCCCGCCGCCGTGGATAATGCGGACGGCTGCTCCGCCTTGTCCAGCCCGTCCACATTCACCGGCACCCCGATGCGGCACGGCAGCCCAAAAACGCGGTGCGCCAAATCCGACACTTTGCGCAGATACGCTCCGCCCCCCGTCAACACCACGCCGCCCCCCACATGCGGCAACACCCCCGCATCGTCGAGTTTCGACCGCAACACATGGAAGACTTCATCCATGCGTGCGTTAATCACCGTGTGCAACGCCTTGCAGCTGAGCATCCGCTCCTCAAAACCGATCTGCGCAGGCAACACGACACGCCGCGCGCTGGCCTCAGGGTCAAGCACCGCACACCCTTCCGCACGCTTGAGTTCCTCGGCGCGGGTCTGCGTCATGTTGAACGCCTGCGCGATGTCGTTCGTCACATGGTCGCCGCCAACGGCAATGCACCCCACCGCCGAGATGACGTTGTTGCAATACGCGATGTAATTCGTCGTGCCTCCGCCGAGATCAACCAGCACCACCCCGTTGCGCTTCTGTTCCGGGGTCAATACCGCGAGGGCCGCACAAATGCCGGAAAAGGCCACGTCCGTGACCTCAAGCTGGGCGCTTTTCGTCACACTCACCGCGTTGTCGATCCGGCTTTTCAAGCCATGCACCGCCATCACATTCAATGTGAGCATCTTACAGCGCATGCCTTCGGGCTTCACGATGCCCGGCTGTTCATCCACGGTGAACGACTGGGTAATGGTGTGGAGCACCTGCCGCTCGTTGTCAAGCGGGATCGCCTGCGCGTTCTCCGTCACCTCCTCGAGGTCTTCGCGCGAAACCACGCGATCCGCTGAACGGATCGTCACCATGCCGGGGTTCACCACCGACTGGATGTGTCCGCCGGACGTGGCCAACAACACCTGCCAGATGCTGACGGCCGACATCTTTTCCGCCTGCTTCGCAGCGGCCTCGACACCCACGCAGGCCTGCGTCAGATCGATGACCTGCCCTTTGCGCACGCCGGTCGTGGGGTAAGACCCGACACCCGTAATCTTCATGCGCCCACTCTCGTTGACCTCGCCCACGCACAAAACCGTGCGCGACGTCCCGATCTCCAGCGCCGCTATGGGAGGAATCGCCATAAAACCCCGTTTCTTCGCCTCATTGAACGCCGGGCGGCATCGCGAAAATCCGCCCGGGAAGCATTGCATTCCACATTAAACGACCGCGCCCCATCTCGTTTTCCATCGCCTTCTCGAGATGGTCGAACTGCTTCTGCATCTTGGCCTCGGTGTCTTTCTTCTCGTCCTGCATCCCGTCCCAAGCGAACTTCGCCTGGCGATGGTCCGACAGCGTCAGCAGCAGGTAGTCCTCTTTCGTGGTGTCTACCACCAAAATGCGCAGACGGCACACGGGGCGCAGCGTGTTGTTCACGAGCCGCACCGCCGCCATCTCATTGCCCTGCACACGGTCCCCCGGCTTGATCTGCGCGAACTCGTCGTCCCCCTTGATCATCGGCAACCCGCCCGTGCCCGCATAGCGAATAAACACCACGCCCTCTTCGTCCACCACCCGCCCGTTCGCGCTCACACGCGCGATCGGCTCGCGTTCAATGATGGTGATGTTGATCTTGTCGGGCATGCGCCGCACAATCGTGATGTCACGGATATTCGGCGCCTGCTCCAGCAGTTCCTGCCGCTTTTGCTCAATCTTAAGCGTGAAGAGGTTGATCCCTTCGCGGATCCCCAGCACCTCGCAGACCAGCTCCGGCGTCAGCGTCTTGCCGGTGGTGATCGTCACGCTGTTGCGCAGATCACGCAACACAAACAGGGTGTGTGAGCGGAAATAGTAGGTCTCGAACAGCTTCCAGCTGCCCCACCCGGAAACCGCCACGCCGATCGTGAACACCAGCAGGAACAAGCTGACCTTCATCCCGCGCGGCAGATCGGTCACCACGCCGGTCACGCGCCGGTTGCTGAGCGCGAACCGGCTCGGACGCGCCTTGTCCCTTTTAAAAAACTTCCACTTCATCGCTTGCCTCTCTGTCCCGCCCGACACTCAGCCGCACGCCGCAAACGTCATGAGCTTCGCGCACAATGCGCTGAACGAAAGCCCCTGCTTGGCCGCCGCTTTCGGCAACAGGCTCGTCGCCGTAAATCCGGGAATCGTATTGATCTCCAAAACGTAGGGCTGGCCCTCGGGCGTCACGCGGAAATCGACGCGGCTCACCCCGCGGCATCCCACCGCTTGAAACGCCAGCAACGCCAGGAGCTGACACTGCGCCACCTGCGGCGCATCTTCCGCGTCCTCGGGAAACACGTACCGGGTCATCCCCGGGGTGTACTTCTCGGTAAAACCGTACCAGCCGTTCGGCGCCTGAATCTCGATCACCGGCAACGCCTGCCCGCCGACCACGCCCACCGTCCATTCACGCCCGGGGATATAGGCCTCGACCAACACCTCGCCCTGAGGGTCCACCTCCCGCGCCGCTTTCAGCGCCGCCGCCCATTGCCCCGGCTCGGTCACCTTGGAGATCCCCACACTCGACCCGTCACGCGGCGGCTTCACCACCACCGGCAACGGCAGCGTGGCGGTCTCCACCCCGCGCGGCAACACCTCATACGGCGCCGTCGGCACACCCGCCGCATCCAACACCCTCTTGGTGGCTATCTTGTCCATAGCCAGACGGCTCGCCGCAGCGCCCGGCCCCGTGTACGGCACGCCCAGCCTGTCCAAATCCGCCTGCGCGCCGCCGTTCTCGCCATAGCCGCCGTGCAAGGCCAGAAACACCGCCTCCACACCTGTCGGCAACGCCTCGATCCGGTCCGCCTCCAGCACCACCGGCACCACCTCAAACCCGGCGTCTCTCAACCCTTCGACCACCGCCTGACCCGATCGGATCGACACCTCGCGCTCATTGGAAGTGCCGCCCATCACCACTGCCACTCGCTTCATCATGTTCATCCGCTCCTCAAACATCCAAACCGCTGATCTCCGGCGTCAACACCACCCCGCAGCCCTGCGCCGCCCGGTTGCGCAGCTTCATCACCAGCGCCAACACGTCCGACGCCGTGACCGCCCCGTCCACCGCCACAATGTTCGCGTGATGCCCCGTCACCCGCGCCCCGCCGATCCGCATGCCCTTACAGCCTGCGAGATCCAGCAGCCGCCCGGCCGAGTCTCCCTCCGGATTGCGGAAGACCGACCCCGCCGTCCGCAAGCCGGCCAGCGGGATCCGCTTGGCCCGCACCTGTTGCCGCAACGCTTGAATCGCCGGCGCGTCCGTGTGCGTCAGCCTTAAACCGCACGCCAGCGCCACCCGCCCTTCGAGCCCCGCACACTGCCGATAGGCGAACCCACACTCATCAGGCGTCAGTATACTGATTTTGCCGTCGGGATTCAAACAGCGAATCCAGGTCACGAACGGCGCGATCTCGCCGCCATGCGCCCCCGCATTCATCGCCAGCCAACC
>CAZXVN010000005.1:0-10105 GCA_964643945.1 uncultured Lentisphaeraceae bacterium
AAAGGCCCCCTCACGACCCCCGTCGGCGGCGGCATCCGCTCGCTCAATGTCGCCCTGCGCCAGGAGCTCGACCTCTATGTCTGCCTGCGCCCCGTGCGCTGGTTCACCGGCGTACCCTCGCCGGTCAAGCGGCCGGAGCTCACCGACATGGTGATCTTCCGCGAGAACACCGAGGACATCTATGCGGGCATCGAGTGGCTCGCCCAGACGGACGATGCGAAGAAGGTGATCCGTTTCCTCCGCGATGAAATGGGCGTGAAGAACATCCGCTTTCCAGAATCCTCTTCGATCGGCATCAAGCCCGTCTCGATCGAAGGCACGCGGCGCCTCGTCAAGGCCGCGCTCGACTACGCCATCGCCAACGACCGCGCAAGCGTCACGCTTGTGCACAAGGGCAACATCATGAAGTTCACCGAGGGAGGGTTCCGCGACTGGGGTTACGAGCTCGCCCGCGAAGCCTATGGCGCGCAGCTCATGGACGGCGGGCCTTGGTGCGCCTTCAAAAACCCGAAGACCGGGCGTCAGATCTTGGTCAAGGACTGCATTGCGGATGCCTTCCTGCAACAGCTTCTCACCCGCCCCGCGGACTACGACGTGATCGCCACCCTCAACCTCAACGGCGATTACATCTCCGACGCTTTGGCAGCCTGCGTGGGCGGCATCGGCATCGCGCCCGGCGGCAACATCAACTACCTCACCGGCGTGGCGGTCTTTGAGGCCACGCACGGCACGGCGCCGAAATACGCGAACCTCGACAAGGTCAACCCCGGCTCGCTCATCCTCTCCGGCGAGATGATGCTGCGCTACATGGGTTGGACCGAAGCCGCCGATAAGCTGATCCAGGCCATGGACGCCGTGATCGCGGCCAAAACCGTCACGTACGATTTTGCGCGCCTGATGGAAGGCGCCACCGAGATCTCGTGCAGCGCCTTCGGCCGCGCCCTCGCCGCCGCCATGCGTTGAACGGGACTAAGATCGAAGGAATCGATTGAGTCGATTAAATCGATTCTTTCGATTCACTCGATTCACTCGATAATCCGACTCCGCCACCTCCTCCTTTCTGTTGCAGACGCCGGCCAGGTAAGGTATGATGCCGTTCATCTGTAAATGGGAAACGGCATGATTATCCGCACCACAGCTTACCCCCGGGCAGCGCTCATCGGGAACCCGTCCGATGGCTATTTCGGCAAGACCATCGCCTTCACTTTTTCGAATTTCTCGACACGCGTCACCCTCTATGAATCTCCCGAGGTAGAGATCGTCCCCAGCCGCCGCGACGGCTCCACCTTTTCCAACATCGCGGCCCTTTACAACGATGTGCGCCTGTTCGGCTACTATGGCGGCATCCGTCTGCTCAAGTCGGCCATCAAATCGTTCTACGGCTACTGCCTCGATAACGAGATCGAGCTGCACGACCGCAACTTCACGATCCGCTACGACTCCGACATCCCCAACCTCGTCGGCCTCGCGGGTTCCAGCGCCATCATCACCGCCACGATGCGTGCGCTGCTCGCCTTCTACGACGTGACCATTCCCAAACCCCAACTCGCCAACCTGATCCGGGCCGTTGAGAGCCGCGAGCTCGGGATCTCCGCCGGGCTCCAAGACCGCGTGGCCCAAGTCTATCAGGGAATGGTCTACATGGATTTCGACAAGGCGCTGATCGACACACAGGGCTTCGGCTACTATGAACCGCTCCAGCCCGCCCTGTTGCCGCCACTGTATATCGCCTACCGCACCGACCTCTCGGAGGGCTCGGAGGTCTTTCACAACAACATCCGCGAGCGCTTCGACCGCGGCGAGCCGGAGGTGCTCGACGCCATGCTCTATTGGGCCGACCTCACCGTGCAGGCCAAGAGCGCCCTGGAACGGGGCGACTGGGCCAAACTCGCCAGCCTCATGGATGCCAACTTCGACAAGCGCAAGCAGATCTTTCAGCTCAGCGAAGGCAACCTGCACATGGTGGAGACGGCCCGATCAGTCGGCGCATCCGCCAAGTTCACGGGTTCCGGCGGTGCAATCATCGGCGCCTACACCGACGAATCGATGTTTGAAAAACTGACTCTGGCTTTTACCTCACAAAACATCCGCGTCTTCAAACCCGCCCTTATCTGACCCCTTTTCTTCCACCCCGGTTTCCAGTTTTCCTCTCCTCTTATGATCACTAAAGCCGTCATTCCTGCGGCCGGATTCGGCACGCGGTTCCTGCCCGCCACCAAGGCCTCGCCCAAAGAGATGCTGCCCATCGTGGACACCCCCGTGATTCAATATGTGGTCGAGGAGGCCGTCGCCTCGGGCATCACCGACATCCTCATGGTCATCGGCAAAGGCAAGCGCTCGGTGGAGGAGCACTTCGACCGCAGCTTTGAGCTTGAAATCGAACTCGAGGCCAAAGGCAAATTCAAAGAACTCGAAAGCATCCGGGCCATCTCCAATCTCGCGAACATCCATTTCGTGTGGCAGCGGAAAATGCTCGGACTGGGCGACGCGATCCGCTGCGCACGCCACCATGTGGGCAACGAACCTTTCGCTGTATTGCTGGGCGACACGCTCATGCAGAGCCAGAGCGGCGTGGCTGCCACACGCCAGCTCATCGACGTTTACGACCGCTACGGCGGTTGCGTGGTGGCCTTGGAGGAAGTCCCCCTGGAACGCGTCAGCCGCTACGGCGTGATCAGCGGCATGCCGGTCGACGAGCGCACCCATCGCATTACCGACCTCGTAGAAAAGCCCGCTCCGGAAGAAGCCCCGTCCAACCTCGTGGTCGCCAGCCGCTATATCCTCACCCCGGACATTTTCGGCTATATCGACGCGGTGAAGCCCGGCAAGGGCGGTGAGATCCAGATCACCGATGCGCTGCGCGCGCGGGTGGCCGCGGGCCAGCCCATGCACGGCTACCGCGTCCAGGCCCGCCGCCACGACGTGGGACACACGCTCGACTTCATCAAGACCAACATCCTCTACGCCCTCGCACGCGAAGACCTCGCGCCCGCACTCGGCGACTTCCTCATCGCTCAGGCGGACGAGCTGCGGCGCTCGCGAGCGGCGCGGCCCTTAACATAAATACAACCTCGATCATTTTTTGCCCATTCTTCTCACATTTACAGGATTTCATGACCCCTGCTGCGCCTCCCTGGTCGACGGAGCCCAGCAGGCTGGCCCGATTCTGTCCATGTTGGAGATGCAAAGCATTGATGCTGTTGTGCTTTTCAATACGCCTGGAACGGCAAGGCACACAGAAGCAACGCTCGAAGTCATCCGTAAGTCTTACCCTCATATCGCTCTGAACTTCAAGGATCTGCCGAATTTAAATGATCCAACGGATCATGTTAGGATTCTCCGCCATCTTCGAAATCACAGGACGGCATTATCCGCTCACTCGGAAGCGGTAAAGATAAGAGAGTTGATGTCCACGTGGTTGCGGCGACAAATACAGATCTGGCGAAAGCGATCACCGAGGGGCACTTCCGTTCCGATCTCGCTCAGCGGTTCATTGACACGGTGGAGTTACCTCCTCTGCGCAGGCGGCGCGGTGACATCGTTAAACTCGCCACTTTCTCTTTGTCAACTTGGAACCGCAAATACGGTCAATCTAAGACCATAGCACGCGACGCCTTGGAGCGGCTCCAGGCGTACGCCTGGCCGGGCAATGTGCGCGAACTCATATCCGTCGTTCATCGATCAGCTAGGTTCGGGAGACACCCTCGTCCGGGAAGCGCTCGACGCCGCGACCGAGATCCTGTTGCCACTCTTCGTAATCGGCGAACTCGATGCGGGGTTCCGGGGCGGCACACGCTATGCGGAGAACGCCGCCATTCTCCAGCGGTTCCTGAACAAGCCGGGAGTCCGAGAGGTCGCCTCCGGCCACGAGACGGCCCGCATCTACGGCGAAATCAAGGACGGTCTGAAGCGGGCGGAAACCCCGATCCCGGCGAACGACCTGTGGATCTCAGCCTCAGCCATCGAACACGCCGCCACACTGGTGACCTATGACCGCCGTTTCACCGTCATCCGCCGCCTCAAGCTGTGGCGTCACGCCCCCACGGGCTGACCGCCTCTTATGTCAACCCTCTGGCCACCGCCTCGTACACCTCGATCGAAATCCAGCAAATCCAGACAGCGGATCTTCGTCAAGAAGATCAGCGGGCAAGCGTCCGTCACCACTTTCATGGCTTGAGATCCTCTTCAAACGCCTGCACGTCGTAGTTCAGCTCGACGCCCGACGACGGCAGCCGCGCCACCAGATCACGCAGAGACAGGCCCGCCCGCTCCGCCGCACGCGACAGCGTGATGCGCCCGGCGCGGTAATCGGCACAGGCGCGCTCAAACAGAATATCAGAGCACCCCTGCCGCAATGCGGCACCCCCGGCCGTCGGGTGCATGGCCTTTCCGATGAGGTTGTGTTTCATAATCGTAATCATGCTCGTAATCATAATCTTGCTTTAGACGCGCACGCGGAACCGGGAAAGGAGATTCTCGTTCGCATGGCCTCCATGTCTTGGCCTCACACCCGCCGCAGGCAGATGCGCTTCACACCGCAAACTTGGCACTTCAACGCTGACCGGCAAAAGCCAAAGTTCTTTGCCTCGGTCTCTGACGAATACGTGTAGATGCCGCGGTTGGTCTCTCGCAGGGTGAACGGCAGGTTCAGCGAACGGACGAAGCGAATAACGTTGTCACGGTCAAGCGGCATAATCAGGTCGTTGATTCCGGTGACCGTCAAGAAGTGCTGGTTGGACGAATCGAACTTAAAGCAATCCTTGGCGAAACGAGCATCCTCCAGATCCCCCATCAGGAAGTCGAACACATTAGGCCCTACTCCTTGAATCTCTTTGTACGGACGGGCCTTCTCAACAAACTTCTGCCAATCCTCGGGGGACATGTTCAACAAATCAGCATCTGAAACGTGGTCGCGTATCAGAAACCGGGCAAGCTGAGTTTTAAGATAAACAGCAAAGCTTCCCTGATGGTGCCTCGTGAAAAAGGCGCATGCGTTCAGCAAGTTCCACATCTGCCGCCAGAAGAACGCACCCGCTTTCCCAAGGCGCTCCGTCAGAAAACGTTTCACAGATCGAGCAAACTTCTGTCCATTGCTGCCATACTCACCCTGCGCCATCGCCAGCCAGAACGGCGCATCAAGCGCACCGGCAAATGATCGGTCGTAAGCGGTCTTCAAATTCCGTCGCCCGGCAAGTATCCTTCCGATTTCCGGAATCGTGCCGACTCCCTCCTGATCGAGCAAAGGAATAAACCTGTAGACCTCAAAACCGCCCTGCTCATAGGCCCTCAACAGGAACACCCTGTCCGCGTCTTTCCACCATACGCCATAATCCGACCAACGGGGATTCGTCGTTGTCACGACATGAAGGATGATCTGTCGGGCTTGGGCGGTTGTCATTTTGCTGATCCCTGTTTGAAATGCACTCATATCGATGTAATATCCATAGCCTCGTTAAAATGATCATCAAAACGATCACGCTCCTCATTTGGCTCTTTAAGCGACGGCACTCCTCGTAAGAGCACCCATTTCATTTTTCCCCACACGTAAAGGCACACTTCGCGCGGAGCCTCGCACCGATACTCTCCAAAGAAGTTTCTGTGAAATTGGCGGGGTGGTTCTAGATACAAGCTTGTTTTTTTTCCCAACCCAATGTCACCGATATTCACCCTTCCGGGACGAACCGAACCGTCTATGTTTAAACGAGAACAACGACACACAGAAAACATGCCGTCGCCCCAATCTTTAAAAATTATCACGGGGCGACTCTTAAACGGTACACAAACGAACCCGTCATGCTTATCGAGATGCCGAAGTGAACTTTCAGCCTTAGCGCATTTAATGAACTCCGCCTTTTTTACCCACAGGTCTTTCACATACCAGACTTCCCTTTTCTTCGGCTTCCGTTGTGAAGGATTATTCATCATCAGGCGCCTCCTTCTGTTCACCAATTTTAGCCATGAATAAAGCCTCGGTTTCCTTTTCATCATCATCCATGAAACCTTCTGGCCAATTACATATCTCCCCGCGATCATTCAACAAAAGCGGATCGACTTTCGATGTCCAGATATCGTTCTTCTCATCAGCGGGCTCAGTACTGACGAACGAGATGTTTACCCAAGACTGAGGCAGTTTCTCTTCGGTGATACCGCGCATCACGCGGCGGATCATCAAGTCGCTATGCGTCTCGATCAGCGAGAACTTGCCGATCAACGCGTTCTCGATGAAGAACTCCATGAACTTGAGCTGTAAGCCCGGATGCAAATGGACTTCCGGATTCTCCACCGCCAGAACCTCGTTCATGCGCATCATGTTCATCTGTACCAGAATCGGCGCGACCTGGTGCAGTCCGGCGCTGAAGTAGCCGGGCTCATAAGACTCATCCACACTCTGATAACTGTCGCCACGAACCAGCAGTCGATTACTGTACGGCCATCTAATTAATGAGCAAACGCAACTGCCATCAACTTCATTTTCGGTTGGTGTCAGAGATGACACATAGCCTACAGGCAAAATCCGCTCTCCAACAAACTTATGCAAGTATTGATGACAGAAGTTTGCACCAACATGTGTCTTAATAGCCAGCAACTTGTCAGCCCACCAGCCGAACAAGGACTGAAATCGTAAACCCGCTGTGTCTCCGCCGCAAACATCACCTGAACTCCATGATAATGCCCATTGATTCAAAGTGGCAACATCTTCGGCATGCAACTCTTCGTCACGGAAAGAGGCAAGAAACTTAGCCCACATATGACCTCTGCCAGAGTTCCAAGCTCCTTTGGTCAATTCGTCAAAAGAGCCTTTCTCAACCTCACTCAGAAACCAGCGAAAATAATTGGTACGCCTGAACAAGTTATCGATCAGGAAAAGGCCCAAAGATCGGAATTGGTCACAGATTAAATCGCATTGGGTTGGAAGGTGAGCATCAATAGATCGCCTTCACGCAAGTGAATGTGACTGAGAAACTTCCAAGCGGCCCGCAATAGGTGTCCCAACCGGCATCCTGCTTAGGCGGACTTATGTCGTCATTTAAGGCGGCATTGAGCAGTCCACGCTTATTTGCCACAAGGTTCAATCGTTGAATAAATCCAACTTCTGTAATCTTGCCATCCTCATCAGTTATTGGCTCCAAAGCCTCTTTCAGCGCCGACAGCACCTTCATCCACGTGCTCTTGCCGGAGCCGTTGGTGCCGCACAATATGGTCAGTGGCTTGATCTCCAGTCGCGCGGGCTTGTAGTAGGAGCCGATGCCGTGGAGGGTGATCTCCTTCAAACGGAGCGGAGCGATACATTGAGACGGCAGTTTTTTCAGTTTCATAGGCGTCGCACAAAGGTGTTCTTAAAACGTCATCAGAATAGTCTTTCTTCTTCAAACGCGCCATGCTAACTTTTATTGGTCATTGGGGGCTGTTCCGTTTCCTTTACACATTGCCGACCAATGCGCTGAAATGATATTTTAAACGACAAGGAGTACTGTGTTTTGATTGTTGACACGGACAGTGTAAGGTTGGCGCTTTCGGCGCAGACAGACGCCGGCAGAAAGGCCAAGTTCGGCCAGTTTCTGACGCCTTCACCTGTCGCGCATTTTATGGCGTCTCTATTCCGTGTTGTTCCTGCACCAGAGTGCCGTCTCCTTGATCCTGGTGCGGGCATCGGCACCTTGTCGGCCGCCTTCATGGACAGGTGCGCTCGGGGGGAGTTTAACTTTCAGCGGATCGCGGTCGACGCTTTTGAACTTGACGACCTTCTTCAACCCCATCTGACCAGGACGCTGGAATCATACCGCCACCAACACCTTTGCCAAGAGGCCACTATACGCGGACAAGACTTTATCGAAGCGGCGGTCGCAGCGCTCGCAGGAGACCTTTTCGCAGAACCTTTGCCGAGGTATACGCACGCGATTCTGAACCCGCCCTATAAGAAGATGCGGAGCGATTCTCCGCACCGTTCGGACTTGCGCCGCGTCGGAATCGAAACGGTGAACCTCTATTCCGCTTTCGTCGCACTGTCGTTGGAGTTGCTTGAGGAGGGCGGACAACTCGTCGCGATTATCCCCCGCAGCTTTTGCAACGGCCCCTATTACCGCCCCTTCCGGGATTTTATCCTTGGCCGCGCCGCCCTCAGGCACATACATCTGTTTCACTCCAGAAAAAAAGCCTTTCGTGATGATAACGTCCTTCAGGAAAATATTATCATCCTTTTGGAACGCGGGGTGCGTCAGGACTCAGTGACGGTGACCGTTTCTACCGACGATAGTTTCACTGATCTTTCCAGCCATGTTTATCCGTTCAGCGGGATCGTTTTCCCGAATGACTCGGAGCGTTTCATTCATGTGCCTGCCGCCGCAGGCGATACGCCCGCCGCACAGGCATCCACGCTGACTACCACCCTCGCCGACTTGGGCGTTTCAGTCTCAACCGGACCGATTGTCGATTTCCGGTTGCGTCAGCATCTGCTTCAAGCACCTGATGCTGGCGCGGTTCCACTCCTCTATCCCGGGCACTTCTCGGGCGAGAGGTTAGAATGGCCTAAGAAGGATTTCCGCAAGCCGAATGCGATCACGATGAATGCCGAGACGGAAAGGTGGCTTTACCCAAAGGGCTTCTATACTGTTGTCCGGCGATTCTCCTCGAAAGAGGAAAAACGGCGTATCGTGGCGAGTGTGGTTGATCCAGCCGCCTTTCCCGAAGCCGAATGGCTCGGGTTCGAGAACCACCTGAATGTCTTTCACAGTCAGCGTCACGGTTTGACGGAAGATGTCGCATACGGACTGGCGGCGTTTCTCAACACACGAGCCCTCGACACCTATTTCCGCAGTTTCAACGGCCATACTCAGGTCAACGCAACGGATCTCAGGCAATTGCGCTATCCCAGCCATTTGTTGCTTGCCCGACTGGGAAACTGGTCGAAGAGACACCCGCAGGCCGCACCCGAAATGATTGATGAGAAAGTGAAGGCTGTAACGCCGTTTGAAGCCCCTGCGGCTTCAAGTTTCTTCATCCGGACATAATCGAGCCGGTCCGCCGTGTCCCGGCCCGAGTGGTACGCCGTGTTCCTGTAAAAGGCCGTGTCGGTGATCATGAGCGCCTTGATGCCGTGCGGCCAATAACTCCGGTGATCGGACAGGTCGATTCCCGGAATGACGGCTGGCGCCCGAAGGGAATAGGCGGGAAGGTCAGTCGTACCCTGCGCACCGAGATCGCGCCCCTTCAATCGTGCGAGACCTTGACGGGTTGGATATGCCAAATGTCGCGGGCATATTCGCGGATGGTGCGGTCGGACGAGAACTTGCCAGAGCGCGCCACATTGATGAGCGCCTTGCGGTCCCATTGGCGCGGCTCGCGGTAAAGTTCGTCAACCTTGCTCTGCGTCTCGATGTAGTCGCGCAAGTCCGCCAGCAACATGTAGTGATCGTTGTAGTCGAGCAACGAGCGGATGACCGGATCGAGCAGCCCTGGGTTCAACAGGCTAAACACGTTGCGGCGGATCATGTCGATCACGCGGCGGATCTCCGGATCCGCGTGATAGATCGCACGCGACGAATAGACAGGCCGCAACTGCTCAACCTGCTCGGCGCGCAGTCCGAAGATAAAGATATTGTCGCCACCGACCTCTTCGTGAATCTCCACGTTCGCACCGTCCAGCGTGCCCACGGTCAATGCGCCATTGAGCATCAACTTCATGTTGCCGGTACCCGAAGCCTCTGTACCCGCCAGCGAGATCTGCTCGCTGACATTGGCCGCAGGAATAATCTTCTCCGCCAGCGACACGCGGTAGTCGGGCAGGAAGATCACACGCAGCTTGTCCCTGACGCGCAGATTGAAATTCACCACATCCGCGATGCCGTGAATCAAACGGATGATCAGCTTCGCCATGACATAGCCCGGCGCGGCCTTGGCCGCAAAAATGAAGGTGCGCGGCTAACAGCTGGAGGGTCACGTCCTAAACACCTCAGCTCTGGCAACTATCTCTCTGCCACCGTGTTTGCTGATGTCAAACGTGACATGAGGATATTCCAAGAGGAGATTTTTGGACCAGTGGTCTGCATCACACCGTTTAAAGACGAAAAAGAAGCTATCAGTTTGGCAAATGACACCCGATACGGAC
>CAZXVN010000006.1:0-1530 GCA_964643945.1 uncultured Lentisphaeraceae bacterium
CAGGTGCCGAGCAGCTCCATGCCCGGCGCCTCATAAACGCCGCGGCTCTTGGTGCCGATGATGCGGTTCTCGAGCGCGTGCTTCATGCCGATGCCGTTGCGGCCCGCCAGCTTGTTCGCGAGCCGCATCGCCTCGACCGGCGCCACGTCCTTGCCGTTGATCTGCACGGCGCGGCCCTTTGCGAAGCGCACCGTGACCTTCTCGACCTTGTCCGGCGCCTGCTGCGGCCACACGCCCATGGTGGGCTCGACGATCAGCATCGAGGTCTCCATGCTCTCGAGGTCTTCCGCCTCGTGCGAGAGCCCGGCGAGGTTGGCGTCGGTGGAATACTTTTTCTTCGCGCCCACAAAGGCCTGGATGCCGAACCCGGCGAGGAACTCGGCCATCTGGGTGCGGCCCGGGAACTTCTTGAGCAGCTCCGCGTCGCGCCATGGCGAGTAGACCTTCATGGCCGGCGCGAGCACGTTGGTGTAGCGCTCGAAACGCATCTGGTCGTTGCCGCGGCCGGTCGCACCGTGCGCCAGCACCGTGCACTTGCGTTTCTTCATCTCGGCGATGAGCCCGCGCGTGGTCACCGCCCGCGCGATGCCGGTGGAGTTCCAGTAGCCGCCGTCGTACATCGCCTGCGCCTCAAGCACCTGGAAGCACGCCTCGGCCATCGGCTCCTTGAGATCCACGATCACGGTGTCGACGCCGCAGGGGGCCATGCGCTTCTTGATGTCGTTGATGTCCTTCTCGTCGGGCTGCCCGAGGTCCGCCGAGAAGGCGACCACGTTCACGCCCGCCTCGACCATCACCTTGGCGATCGTGCGGCTGTCCAGACCGCCCGACACGCACGCGCCCACAGTCTTACCCTTCAACTCCTGCAACGTCAGTGACATGTCAAAATTCTCCTATGGAAGTGCAATTTCTTTTAGAGTACCGCCTCCCCTTGCCGAAATCAATCCAAACCGAACAGCGGGAACGGGAACGCTCAACACTGCGCACGTCTCAAGCCGCCCCACACAACCTCACGATTCGGCACCATGCATTTCAGTGGAGGCGCGGCCGCAACCAGAAAATCGCATCAAAGAGTCCCGACAGAAACACCAAGCCAAGCACAATCCACAACGGGGCGAGCATCCATTTGATCTGCCGGCGGCGGGCGGCGGGATCGTGCGGCTGGAAGACCAGCGCCAGCCCGATCCCGACCGTCTGCGCCAACAAAGCCGCCACAAAGAAGCTTCCACCGCAATCGTCTTGCGCCCCGGCCAGGCTCGTGAGATAGCATGCCACCGCGAGATACCCGCAGAACCAAACCCCGATTACCGGCCCGCTTGTCGGGGGTTTCCTTCCGCCCTTTTTAGCTGTCGTGTAGCTCACGCCGAACACTGCAAGAAAGACAAGGGCAATGAAGATCAAGAGCGGACCGGCATTCGCCAGAGCAGTCACCCGCTTCTGAATCGTCCGTTTAACCATCCCCCATTGTCCGCCTGCCAATTGATAGGCGATCTCGGCACCCTCCACATACGCCTGCTCGCCGGGCGTGAT
>CAZXVN010000007.1:0-6540 GCA_964643945.1 uncultured Lentisphaeraceae bacterium
GGACACGGCATTGCTGATCTCCTCCTGATTCTTAAGATCCCATATGCCTTGGATGACCATGTTGAATCCAACCTCGCGGGCGATCCTGGGGATGTCTTTGAACGTTTGCCGGGAACTCATGGTGATCACGCCGTTGAACCCATGGGTTCTCAACACCTCAAGGTCCTGGCGGATTTCCCATTCTGACGCAAAAAGGTTTCTGTATGGATCGTATCCGGCCGACGGGTCATACTGTATCCAATTGAGCCATGGGAGCGCTCCGAGAAACCTGTTGAGACTAGCGGTGTTCTCCGCTTCTGACGCCTGTGGTGGTGGCGTTCTCGCTTGGACTTCTGGTGGTCTGAGCGTGATTTCAGCGATCGTTGCTGTTTCGGAAGTTGTTTCAGACAAAGCGGGTGGTGATGGCGGGCTAACAGGAGCGCGCAATCGCCGGACGACCTTCTTAAGGCCATCCAATATCTCATACCGCACATGTGCCATGGCACGTTCATTGTCCGAGTAGTCGATGAGCGGCGTGGGCTTGCCGGGCAGCATTTGACGGGCGTTGAGGAACTCATCCTCTTCCCATGCACAGGGCTCGACAAGAACGGGTATCACCAACATTCTCCCCTGATCGGCACGCGCCTGAATTCTCGGCAATTCCACATGCTCGATAAAGTCAGAAGCAAGGAAGGATTGGCTGATGATCAGGAGTGCGATGTGGGCGTTGTCAATTGCCTCTTCAATGCGGCGTTTGAATTCATCCCCCACCCCAAGCCCTTCCGCGTCATACCAAAATGAAACATCTTCTTTTCGCAGTGATTCAATCAGGTAGGGGATCAACGTGTACTGGGAATCTCTCTGGAACCACCGCTTATCCTCCCTGGCATAGCTTATGAAAATACGGATTGTTGCCATCGTCCACCCCTTTCTCACGCAACACCAAATTATCACGAATCTAAGGTGGCAGGCAAGAAAGGCATGGAACAGTTCAGGGGTTGTATATCGGACATTCTTACTTTGCCCCGCCTTCACCACTTCCGCGAAGGGCAGGAGGCGACGCCATGCCCGCGCGTTCGTCTCCCCGCCTGCGGACCTCTTTGCCGAGCCCCAGCGATTTGACGCGCACGGGATTCAGGTGGATGTAAACGCTGCACGCCAGCGCCTACGAGCCTTCGCCGTCGACCGGGACGCTCTTGAAGCGCACCTGGAACAAAGCCCCCGAATGATTGCGCTTCGCCTTATACCACATGCTGTAGCTCAGGTTCAGCCACTGCAGCGCCCGGCCCGCGTTCCCCGCCGGCGTCTCGATCAGCAGGTGGTAATGATTATCCATACCTCCACCCCGTTACCTCCCAACTGTCAGCGAGCCTGAAAAACGCCCCAATGACCTTCCTAATCGGCCTGCGGCAGTAAGGAGGATGGAGTGTGGTGGGATTATGCGATCGGCGGGTAGCCGGTAATGATTTTATGAAGATGCTGCAGCGAACGCTCCATCTCCATTACACACGTTCCGACAGCATCACCGAAAGTCATGTCACCCAATTCGAGCATTTGCTCAACTTTGGAAGCCTCGTTAGTTGCGCGTGCCGATTCCCTTAATTGATAGGCGACTTCGTCGGCCATGGCCTCCCCCGAAGACACACCGCCCCCGGTCGTCGCCCTGTCCATCAGGAAAACTCTTTCCTCCACCGGTAACCGCTCGAAATCGGTAAAGTGCTTCGTGATCCGTGTCCTCAGGTCTACGTGCAGTTCGATTGCCCTTCCTAATGCGCCATGTACCAGGAACAGCTTCTGAGGATCGCTGCGATAGGCCAGCCGCGTCGCGCGCCGATAGAGTGCCAGAATATCGTTCCAACTCGCCAGTTTTGCTTGATCGGCTGTACACTTGATGAAACCCGTAAATTCCACTTGCTGTCCTGTCTTGGTGAGGTAGGCAATGTAGCCTGAACGCAACGGCAGCGGATAGTTCTCCAAGTCGAAGCGCAGGTAGTTTGTGTGACTGCGGAACTCGCCTTGCACGAGAGCCAGCACGTCAGCTTCTGATGTGCCAAGCGTGGCAAGGTGCCCGCGGCAACGTTCGGTGAAGACAAACGTACATTCGAGAAGGGTTTCTTTATCACCCGGCCCCATGGGCGATGTCGGTACGGATGCTGACATGCTTGCGAATGCGCTGTTATTAGGCACTGTTTTCTGTGATGACGACTTGAGGGGATGTGTCAACTCAAGTAAAACTGCTATAAATTCTCTCCATGTAAAAGGCTTAGCAAGGAACGTCACTTCCTCCTCTTGAAGCATGCTTTGGTTGATAGCATCAAGATATCCGGAAATCAACAAGAACGCTGTTTGCCTCAACTCAGGATTCGCCCGCACACGTTTGATCAACTCGAATCCGTTCATCCCCCCCGGCATGCACATGTCAGTAACAACAACGTTCGGCCGAAAATCCTGAATGACTGCCAAGCCCTCTTCGCCACTCTCCGCAGTTCTTACTATAACACCACACCTTTCGAGTTGAATGCTTATCATAATACGCACCACTTCTTCGTCGTCCACGATGACCATGCGAAGATCCTGAAGTTTCGTCTTGTCTAAGGGGTTGGTCGCGCCATTGCGTTGCAACGTCGCATCGGGGCCGGTGCTCTGATCACCGCCGTGAGTTTCAGGAGTGATCTTAAGAGCCGCAAGGCCGCGTTCGAGACGCGGGAGGATGCCCAATGCGCCGTCCGGCGGAAGAACGACCGACGCCGCTGAACCCAACGCCTCCCGCCACTCCTGCTGCTGATTCTGGAACTCGAGATGCGTGATACCGCAGAGAATGGGAAGAAATGCCTTGGACTCCTCGTGCGCGCGGACGATCTCCTTGGTCACTTGGTTAGAAGCCAACGACGTGTGCGAGATCAGCACGATGAATGCGGACGACGCCTTGATCGCCTGTCCGGTCTGCAACAGGTAGGAGAGCCCCGGCACGCTGTCGCGCTCGAAATACCATGTGGTGTAGCCGCGTCCCTCCAACGCCTTGGCCAGATCCTCGGCCAGATTGCTGTCTGCTTTGGCGTAACTGATGAACAACTGTGCCATGATAACACCAACCTCACCTTCGTAACTTTAAGCCCGACCCTGCTCGCAATAAAAAACGAGCCGAACGGCGTCAGATATGAAGCACCCGTCTTCCGTTAACAGTGAACAGTGGCCTTTACGGTGTGAAGTACTCAACGGAGTCCTCCTTGACCACCAGGGGGTCGTTTCCGCAGAACGATGCGGATTTTGCCGTCATGCCGTTCAACATGCGGCCGATTTGAACCAGTCCGTCATTCAGGCAATCGGCTTCCTCGCGTGTCACGTACCCGCGGTCCAGGGCGGTGTCCACCCAGTGTTGTGTCTCGTACTGCTCGCCGTCGGCATCGCTCAGTTTGCTGAGAAAGTGTTTCTCGTAGCGGCGCTTCCCCCACGCTTCCGCGATCTGTGCGCCGACGGAACGAGAGGATCTTCTGGCCTGGTCGGTCAGCGAGTACATCTCCTCTCGGGGAAACCATTGCGACAAGACGAACACGTCCTTCGCCACCGCTCTCGCCTTCTGGCAGACGACCAAGTCTCGGAAACTCGCTGCATGCGTCGTCATGCTTCTCTCCCCTGTTCACCGTTCACTGTTCACATCTCGCACCGAGTTCCGTTGGCGTACAGACCCGCACGTCTAGGTGGCCATAACGCTTGTCATAGGCGGGATCGCCGGAGGGCGTGACCAGATAGTTGCGCCCTTTCGGGTAGTAGCCGCGGAAGAGTTTCAGGGCCGCAGGGTCAAACGCGCCCGGGTCCCACTTGCACTCGATGGCCTCGACTTCATCCCGGCGGTGGGCGAGGACGAAGTCCACTTCGTGTCCCGGTTTATCGCGCCAGTAGCGGATGGGCGTATCCGGGAAATGGGCTTGGAGATGTTCCAGAACCAGATGTTCCCAGAGTGGCCCGAAGTCGTCCGGGCGCAGCGGATCCCAACCGCGCGCAAAGCTAACAAAGCCTGTGTCGAAGGCATAGACCTTGGGCTGTTTGACGATCTCGTGCTGGCCACCACCGTGGAACGGGCGCACGACGGTGACGGCGTGGGTGATTTCCAGTGCGCGCACATGACTTTCGACCGTGGGCCGCGTGATGCCGAGCGCCGAGGCCGTTTTGGTCACCTCGAACTGCCCGCCGCTCTGCCGCAACAGATATTCCAACACCGCGTTGAACCGGTTCATGTCCCGAAAACCAAAGAGGCGCTGGATGTCACGCGCGAAAAACGAATCCATCCACTCGCGGTAAAAGGCGGGCTGCTTCGATGGCACCAACAGTGCGGGCGGCAGGCCCCCATGAAACAGGCGTTGCGGCAGCGTCACGCCGAAGACGGGCAGTTCATCCCACAGCACGGGTGTCAAATGCACCAGGCGTTTGCGACCGGTCAAGGTATCGCGAAACTTCTTGCTCGCGGCCAACGTGGAGGAACCCGTGGCGAGGATCTTCAATTTTGGGAAGACATCCGCGCCGATCTTCAGCACACGGGCGGGATCGCGCAACTGGTGAATCTCATCGAACACCACGACCGGTTTGGAGCAACCGCGAAAAAAGACCTGGGGATCGCGGACCATGTCCTCAACGGTCGGCAGGTCGCAGTTGAGATAGAGACTACGCTCAGAACCGAGGCTTTCGGCCAGGGTTGTCTTGCCGGATCTCCGGACTCCGCACAACCAGACAATGGGCGCCTCGCGCCAGGCACTCTCAATCCGCTTCAACCAGAAGGGTCGTGAATTCATGGTGTCACACTATACGTATGGCGGCACCAGATGTAAAGCATGATAGCACGATAATCTCATCCAGAAGTTCGCGCGGCACCGGCCAGAATTCTACGGCGGCGGGTTTTTCAGCGCTCACGGGCGCTCCGCCTTCCTGTTCACATAGGCTTCCGCAAACGCCCGGAATCCGGTTGTCAGGTTCCATTCCGGCAATTCGGCCAGCGGCACCCAGGCAGACTCGTCATACTCTTCACTGAGACGCAGTTCGCCCCCGCACGCCTTCGCCTCCAGGCACAGCACCGCGATACAGGTCTGGCCCATCTCGATGTGAAAGGTGCCGGCAACGCCGGTCAGTTCGATCTGCAGGCCGGCCTCCTCGGCCACTTCGCGCCGTACGGCGATAAGGCTTTTCCGACTTCAATCCATAAATTCTTATAAAGTTACAGAATAGACAGCTTCGTTGGCGAGAAAAAAAATATAAAATCTTCCGTGTTCTTGTTAGAAAGGCTTGCCCAAATGAGGTACGCAGTCGCGGGCATGCGGCGCAAAGGTGGCGGGCCGCCGGGGATAGTCATTCCATAGTGAGTTGTCGGCCTTAGCTTGTCCATCGGCGTTGAGTTTCAGGCAGACGGCGAGCAAAATAAGAACTCAACGCCACCACGGAATCGATCGGAAACACACCCGATGTGATAAAAGCTCTGTTTTTCAAGTAGGCAGAGGTACTTGATAATATGGGATGAATCCCGATTTCAGCCTGACAATGCCGGATGTCATCTGTTCTCATGGCACAGCCACCGCCTGATGGCACGCGATGTGCAAAGAGTTTTCACAACGTTATCGGGAGGTGTTATCTGTGCCTTGGACAACCGCTAATCCAGAGGGGGGGCTGACACACTGCGTGGACAAGGCGCTCGCATTCGTTGGCCGTGTGCTGACGGGGCGCTGGCGTTCGCGCGAATTGCCGGTGACCGGAGGGCGTACGCTCGAACAGTTGACGCACGTCGAGCGGGAGGTTTGCGGCAAGCTCATCGGGGCGTATCAATGCCGTGATTTGCTCCCTGAGATGCGGGACCGTATTTTTCCTCTGATCTGCGGGCCAAGCGGAGCCGGCAAGACCACGGCCGTCAGGGCGGCCGCGAACGAGATCAGCCGTCTTCACTACCGTGCGCATCCCCGAGGAAAGGTCGCCTACATGGAGCTGCACGCGACCTCTTGGATTCCCGCAGGGGCGGCACAGCCTACGACTCTGCGTGTCATTTCCGACGCCATCAATCTCCTGACGAGGAACAGGCACGGTCTGCTGATCATCTTCTTTGACGAACTGGATAAGCTGCGTAACACGACACGCGGGAACGGCAACTCGGCGTGGCACATAGGCAACATGCAGGAGATTCAGGCGCTGCTCGGGCGCAGTGCAGGGATCCTCCCGAAGCGGTTTGCCTATGCGCTGTCGTGCTTCTTCCGGCGGGTTAAGCCGGCTGCGGTGCTGAGAAACGCCTATCTGATTGGCGCGGGCGCCTTTCAGGATGCCTATCAGACTTCCAGCGGCGCCTTCCGGCCGGACGCACTGAATCACAACACGCGCGAGGATGCGCTCCTTTTTGAAACACACAGCGCACGGGAAACCTTTAACGGCGACGATTTCCAGCTTTTTACACGCGCCCAATGGATCATGCTCCCGCCCCCTTCGCCAGAGGATTTGCGGCGTGCCGCACGCATCATGATCGAGGGCCCGATGCGGCGGCGGCTGGAAGAACACTTGGATCTCTTCGTCGAGCGGGCTTCGTCCACGCAA
>CAZXVN010000008.1:0-8949 GCA_964643945.1 uncultured Lentisphaeraceae bacterium
TGGGTTCTAGTCCGGTAATGTCGGCTTCAAAAATCCGGCTTTGGCCAGCGAAATTGTCACGAAGGGTGTTGCAGCAGTCGTGGTCCCTCTCAACGCAACCCGCGACCCGCCATCTCGACTTCCCGTTTTGCGCTTCGCCAACACCAATGTCCAAACCGCCGGCGCCGCTGAACAGACTCAGTACCGGCAGTCTTGCCTTCACCTGTTCTGGCGAAAAAACCTTGAACCGCACCGCGTGGTCGAGAACGGCTTGGGCGACCGCCTTCGCCAACGGGACGGGCACAGCGTTGCCGACCTGCATCTGCGTACTCGTCAACGTGCCGACAAAACGGAAATCGTCAGGGAATCCTTGAAGGCGTGAGGCCTCGCGAACGGTTACGAAGCGATCCTCGTACGGATGGACAAACTTGTTGAAAATATAGCCGGTGACTGTGAGAGAGGGTTTGGCCGGATCAAGCCGGATCATGCGCAAATTGGGGCCGCCCACGCGCGTAGGATCTTCTTTCACATAATACCGGAAACTTTTATGCCAAAGTTCCTCGGGCAGATCCTGCATTTTCTGCCCGATCTTCAGCGCTTCAATGCGGCGTAAAACTTCCCCGCCAGCTTTACGGGGAATATGATTATCAATCACGTTTGTTTTAAGCGCACCCATGGGAACCTCCACTATATTGTCCAGTCCGTGATTTCAGTCAGCCATTGATCACGTGTATGTGATTTAGAAAACGAAAGAATTCCGTCATACAAATTGAACCACTTTTCAGGAACAGAGGCAGCCTCTGACCACCCCCATACAATATCAGCATAGGGGTGCAGATACTCGTCATGGTGACGTACGGCATGCAGATTACTGGCAAGGCCAATTTTAAGCGACCAACCAGCCATATCAATCCGCCGGGTTTCGACACCCAATTTTAATACTTGAAACGTACTCTTTTTAATGTCGTCTGTTCTGTCCATGCCGACACTGGTTTTGCCGTCTGAGATTGTACCTTTGGGCTTGCCATCACCCGCTTTTGGCCAACCTTCACCAGGGTTACGCGGCAGACCACATGCCCCTGTAAACCAAAAAACCGGATTGGTAGTGTCACGGCGGGTGTAAACATCCCACAACATCATCCATGACTCAAGATAGTTGTCGAAATCCTGTGGTCTCGTTTTTATCGCTTCTACGAATGCCGTTTCAGGCCAGTTGAGGTCACCAAGTCCTTTTTGGGGTATCGGCCAATAATAATGTTTACCGTTCGCCAAGGGTAGAAACAGAAAAACTTTTTGTTGCTCCATACCTCGTAATGTTCCCTGAGCATGTTTCAACGGCAATGTTCTGACTGTCGAAAACGAGCCCGAATGTTTCACCGCAAGGGGCGGGGTGAAGAGAGGCGCGGCCTTTACTTCTGCCACGAAAACATTCCGGGTGTTGAAATCGGCAATTACCAAATCCGCTGGTTCTGCCCCACAGAAAATGGAAACCTTTTTGTTTCCTGATAAATGGTAGTGGGAAACAAACACTTCCCGAATGGCTTGGGAGGTCGCTGGCCCGATAACACCAGAACTTGGTTTATTGCCGTCATGTTGTACCAGCCGATTGTCAAGAATGCAGTATGGGCATGCGTTAAGAACAGGATAGAAATCATACCCGGCATGTTCACACCATAACCAGTTCTCGGGTTTTACGGCGCGGTAAAATTTTGCCGCTACAACAAGGTCAAATATTGCAGCAAGCGCCAGGTTCCGCCTTGCGGGGTCTACCCGTTTTCTGGCGTGTGACAGTGCAACCGCAGCCAGTGTCGTGCCCGAGAAGACCGTTTCCTGATTGAAATATTTCTGAAGTTCTTCTGGCAGTTTGTGCTGCATATACTCTCTTTCTCTCAACAATCAGGGACGCAACGGGGCGGCGGGAAGGCCGCTGTCGAGGCCGATCATTGCGATGCCGAGCCTGTCGGCGGCCGCGATCACCTTCGGGCGTTCGAGCATCACCAGGCGACCGGCCTGATAGGCGATGGCCGAGACGCCCGCTTTACGAAGGACGGAAACCGTCCCCTCGCCGATCACCGGGATGTCGAAGCGCATGTCGTGACCCTGTGTGGCCACTTTGATCACGACCGCCCCTTTGCCGCCCAGCTTGCCGCCGCGCAGAACGGTCGCGTTGGTGCCCTCGAACGCCTCGACCGCAAGGATCACGCCGTCTTTCACCAGCAAGGTCTGCCCCACATCCAGCCCGCAGATGCGGCTCGCCACGCCATGTCCGAACTCAATGTCGCGCTGCTCACGCGCATCGGGTGCGCGTTGCGTCAGCACCCCTGCGCCAGGGATGGCGTCGTCCATGTAACACGAGGCGGGCAGCACGCGGATGCCGATCTTCTCAAACTCCGCCGCCACCTTGCCGAAGAGGGTGTGGGCGTTCTTGACCGGCAGGCCGCCCAGCCATGAGCGAGCCAGCTCGTCAAAGCGCGTGCGAAACAGCGCCAGCGGATGGATCTGTCCGGCCATGAGCGCGCGCGTGAAGCCCTGTTTCGCAGACCAGTCGAAGATCGCGCGCAGCTCGCCCACGCCGAACCAGACGATTTCGTCGGACAGGGCTTTCATGGCTCGCGAGGTCACGCCGTGAAGCGCCAGCACGGAGATGTGCCGAACGCCCGCTTTGCGCGCGCCCGCCGCCAGACACGCAGGATAGGTGCCGCTCCCCGCAAGGATGAGGAGCTTGTCTGTCTGGTCCTTTGTCATCACCATGCGCCGGATTATACCGGAAGACGAAACCAAGAGGCAAGGGCGAAGACCCCAGGCCGGCGGGCGCGGGCGGGGGCGCAGGGGTCAGGAACGTGAATTCAGCCCGTTAATTCAGACTACCTGAACCGGATTCCGTGTGGTATGATGGTTGTCGGATTTAGGGATTCGGGTTGATTGTTCTTCAACAGCGGCGGAGCCGCATTCAACGGAGGGGTTATGGCTGAGAAGAAGTTATTCGCTGTGGATCTGGGCGCGTCCGGAGGCAAGTGTTTTATGGGGTTTTTCGGCACAGGCACGTTCAGGATGGAGGAGGTTCACCGCTTCGCGCATGAGGGCGTCTCTTTCTTCCTGCCGGACCGCACGGGCGCGGTCAGCGAACGCACCTGCTGGGACGACACCTACATCTACCAGAACATCGTCAAAGGCCTGCAGGCCGCGCGGCGCCTGCACGGCGCGACGCTGGACGGCATCGGCATCGACACCTGGGGCGCGGACGGCCACCTCCTGACGCAAGACGGCGATGTGCTAGGCAAGGTCTACTGCTACCGCGACCACCGCCTCGACACCATGTGCGACGAAGTGAAGGCACGCCTCGACGCCGCGCGCATGTATGCCGTGACGGGCAACCACTTCCAGCCCTTCAACCAATCCAACCAGCTTCTGTGGGTGGCCACGCGGCGCCCCGAGTTGCTGAAGTTGGCCAAAATCTATTTGCCGATCCCCGCGCTCTTCTACTATTACCTCGGCGGCTGCACACAGGTGGACTCCACCTTCGCCAGCGTCACGCAGATGATGGACGCCAAGAAGCGCAAATGGAGTAACGAGGTTCTCAAGGCGCTGGGCATCCCTAAAAAGCTCATGCCCGAGATCGTCGCGCCCGGCACCAAGATCGGCAAGCTGCAGCCTGGACTGGCGGCACAATGCGGCCTGAACGAGGTGGACCTGATCGCGGTCGGCTCGCATGACACAGCCAGCGCTTTCGCGGCAGCACCTGTGAAAAACACCAAGAAGGCCTTGATCATCAGCTCCGGCACCTGGTCTCTGGTGGGCAAACTCATCAAGAAACCCATCACCTCGACCGAGGCCATGAAATACGGACTCAGCAACGAGGGCGGCATTGGCAACACGCGTTTCCTGCGCAACTGCATGGGCACCTGGCTCGTGCAGGAATTGCTGCGCGTGTGGGAAATCGCCGACGGCAAGCGCATGGGCTGGGACGAGGTGGTCGCGCTCACGTCTGCCGCACCCGAGTTCTCAGCCTTCATCGATCCAGATGACAAGCGCTTCTACAACCCGGCGAACATGGAACAGGCCATCCGCGCGTTCATCGCCGAAACCGGACAAAAGATGCCGGTGACCCGCGGCACGATCCTGCGTTGCGTCTATGAGAGCCTCGCGCTCAAGTACCGCTATGTGAACGAGGTAATCAACCGTGTGACCGGCACGGAAACCGAGGTGGTTCACATCGTGGGCGGCGGCAGCATCAACCCGCTACTCAACCAGTTCACGGCCGATTCGCTCGGCGTGCCTGTGCTGGCAGGCCCGCAAGAAGCCACAGCGGTCGGCAACCTCATGGTACAAGCGGTCGGCGCGAACATCATCCCGAACCTCAAAGCGGCCATGCCCTACATCAAGTCGGCCTTCCCGATCACGACCTTCAAGCCCAAGAACCCCGCAGTCTGGGACGCAGCCTACGCGCGCTTCACGAAGCTGCTGAAATAGCACGGCGCGCGAGGACGCTCGCCCTCCAGAGGCGGCAAAGGGGCTTTGGAGGGCGAGACTCTGTCGAGCCGCAGAAGCGGACTATCCCTGCCGGGCGTCTTTCTGCAGCCGCCGGAGCTGGCCGGACACGGACATCTTCTGCATGGGGCTCATCTTGTCCACGAGCAGGATGCCGTGCAGGTGGTCGACCTCATGCTGGATGGCGCGAGAGAGCAGGCCGCGGGCGGAAAGGGTCCGGCGTGTGCCCGTAAGGTCGGTGTAGGTCAGCGTTACTTTGTCGGCGCGCGTGATCGGCGCGCCGATCTCTGGAAAGCTGAGGCACCCCTCTTCGTTTCGCTGCTTACCCTCCGTGGCGATGATCTCTGGGTTGATGAGCACCAGCGGCATGGGGACCACGGCGTTCTCCTCGCGGCACGCCTCTTTCTCGGCGTCATGCGGCACGTCGATCACGCACACGCTCTCGAGGCGCCCCACCTGCTCGGCAGCCAGGCCCACGCCCTTGGCGGCGTACATGCTTTCCAGCAAGTCGCGGACCAGTTGGCGCACCTCAGCGGTTATCTCCGCCACAGGCACAGCCGTCTGCCGCAGGATCTCATGTCCGAACGTTACCACCGGATAAATCACGCACGACCTCGCTTTCAAACCAGTAAGATAAAAAGTCGGACGATCATTGACAACACTAAAATGACAAAACTGAAATTCGGGATTGGCTTTTGTGACACTTTCCTCTATTTTCTACATCCTCATGTGTGTTCTTCTTCTGGAGTGATATGACCCTGCGAACGCTGTTAGAGGATGCGGCGGCGAACCGGCCGGACTCAATCGCGCTGCGGTATCACCGCAACAGCGCTTGGCAGGGCCGCACCTACGCGGAGCTGGCCCGGGGGGTCAGCCAGATGGCCGAGGCGTGCGGACAGCTCGGCCTGCAGCCCGGCGAGGAGCCGGTCGCGCTCATTCTCGAGAACGGCCCGGAGTGGATCGAGGCCTACCTCGCCACCGCTGGCGCGGGGGTTCCGGTCGTGCCGATCGACCCCAAGCTGCGCGCGGCCGAAGTGACGTTTATCTTGCAGAACTCGGGCGCGGTCGCCCTCTTTACGGACACGCGGCATCTCGCTATGATCGAGGTCATCCTGCCGGACTTGCCCGCAGTCCGGTTCATCGTGGTTGTGGACGGCGGCGGTCAACCGCTCGCGCCGATCGCGGGCCGCCCCTGCGCCGACTACGAAACCTTGCGGACGGGCCTTCTAGGCCGGCGACTGACGTGGTACGCCAAACACCCGCCGGCCCCGCAGTCCATCGCCTCCATCATCTACACCTCCGGCACCACGGGGCACCCCAAAGGCGCCATGCTCACGCACACCAACTTCTGCAGCGACGCCATCGGCAGTTTTGAGATGCTGGGTGATGCGATCACTCCGAAAGATGACTTCTTGATCGTGCTGCCGCTCTTTCACTCTTTTTCTTTCACCGCAAATTTTGTGATTCCGTTAGCCAAGGGCTGCTGTATGTCTTTCGTCCAGAGCCTGCGCACGATGGGCGACGACATCCAGACCCTGCAGCCCTCGATCCTGATGGCCGTGCCTCTGCTGGCAGAGAAGCTGTTGGAGAAGATCGACGACTCGCTTCAACACAACCGGGGCGTGCATCTGTTGCTCAAAATCGGCCTCCGCCGCTGGGTTGGAAAGAGGGTGCTGAAGGGACTGGGCGGCCGGCTGCGCTGCATATTCGTAGGGGGTGCGCCGTGCCCGGTCCATGTGTTGCAGGGCTTCCGCCGTCTGGGCGTGCCGATCGTCGAGGGCTATGGCCTCACCGAGTGCTCACCCGTGGTCTCGGTCACCCCGATCAACGAGTCGCGCATCGGCACCATCGGCAAGAAGTTGCCGAACATCGAGGTGCGCCTTGCGGATGTCAGCGAACAAGGCGTGGGCGAACTTCAGATCCGCGGCCCGATCGTGATGAAGGGCTACTACAAAGACCTCGAAGCCACCCGCGAGGCGTTCGACGGCGAGTGGCTGCGCACGGGCGACCTGGCGTCCATGGACGCCGACGGATACCTCTCCATCCGCGGACGCAAGAAGGCGCTGATCGTGAACCGCGAAGGCAAGAACATCTATCCCGAAGAGGTGGAGAACGTGATCGCGCGCGACCCCTTTATCGCCGATGTCATCGTGCTCGGCTACACCGTCGGCGGCGTTCCCGGCGAGCGCGTGGGCGCGATCACGGTGCCCAACCTCGACGCGATTAAAACCGCCTGCGCCGGCGAGGAGCCTCCGTGGGAGAAGACCGACGCTCTCATCCGCGACCGTGTTCACGCCCAATGCGAAAACTTGGCCGAGTACAAACACCCGCGCAAGCTCGTCGTCCAGCGCACGCCGCTTGAACGCACCGCGGTCATGAAGGTCCGCCGTTGCGTCTATCAAGGTAAGCTCGACGAGTGATTGAGCGCAGTGCGGCGAGCTTCCCCGAACGCTTCACCCTACCTGTAACAATCACTGCGCGCCGGGGGACAGCGATCTCTCTGAGCGCGTCTTATTTTTTGAAAGCATGGAAACGGTTGTCAGCCTCCTCATCACGCTTTAACATGACGCGCCAGCCAGTCGAGATGCCGATCCGCATGAAGGATCGTCGCACGATGAACGCGGGCACAGGCGAAAATCAAAAGGTCGGTGGCCGGAACGGTCTGTCCCTTCTCGCGAATAGTGCGGGCTATGCGATACGCTTCTTCCCAAACCTCTAATGTGCAAGCCAGAAGCGGAACCGCGGACTCCAGCTCCCTGAGCACACGCTTTTCTTTGTCCCCCCGTGCACCGTTCCACAACTCCAACTTGACCATATCGCACCAGACCGCCTCACCCGTCTCTAAAGCGGTTTGAACGTGATCACGGATCGACACATCCCCTTCTGGACGGAAACAGTGTATCCAGGCTGAACTGTCCACGAGAACCATCTCATCCCTCCGTCCGCGTATCCTCCAGCTCTTGCGCGGTCATAAAGCGGGTACATGTGCCAAACGTCTTAATTAACCGCGCCAGCCGGTGACGCTGATTGAACTCAGCCAGCGCCGTCAGAACGACCTCCCGTTTGGTGCGGCTTCCCGAGAAAAAAACGGCTTCTTCCAGCAGGTCATTAGGAATATCAATTGTGGTCTTCATACCATATAAATTACGCCCATTGATCCATACGAGTCAACAGAAATCGTATATACTCTGCCGCGCCCCGCCACACCTCTTCACGGCTGCTGTCGTTGCGAATCACACCGGCACTGCCGCCTTCAGCCTAAACGCACTTTTCAGAGCGCTGCTTCCAGCAATTGCCGGATTTCCTGCGCCCAGAGCTCCTCGTTCGGCGTCTCCAAAACCAGCGGGATATTCTCAAAGCGCGTGTCGTTCATGATGCATTGGAAAACGCCGATGCCCAGCAGTCCCGCGCCCAGCGACTCGTGCCGGTCCACATGCGAGTTCAAGCCCGCCTTGGAGTCGTTGAGATGCATACCGCGCAGATAGCGCAGGCCGACCGTCTTGTCGAAGTGCTCCATGGTTTTGAGAAACCCGTCGCGCGTCCGGATGTCGAACCCCGCTGCAAAGGTGTGCGCGGTGTCGAGGCAGATCCCCACGCGCGCCTTGTCGTCAACATCGTCAATCATCGCCTTGAGCTCCTCGAAGACCGAGCCCAGATTGCCGCCGCTGCCCGCCGTGTTCTCGATCACCACCGTCACCCCACACGTCTGCGCCAGGGCCGTGTTGATCGACTGCGCCACGCGTGCGCACGCCTCCTTTGGCGTAATCAGGCGCAGGTGGCTGCCCGGATGGAGGTTCAGCTTGTCGAGCCCGAGCGACATGCAACGATGCAGCTCGTCCAGCAGCGACGCCATGGATTTCGCATGCGCCGCCGCGTCGGGGTTCGCGAGGTTGATGAGATACCCCGCGTGCGGCATCACCTGCGCCGTCGTGTAGCCGTCCGCCGCCATCTGTTTCTTGAACGCGTCAATGTCCGCACCCGCATAGGGCGCGGCGGTCCATTGCCGCTGGTTTTTGACGAACAGGCCGAAGCCCGTTGCGCCCAACGCCTGCGCGTTCGCCGGCGCGTTCGCCACCCCGCCCCCGATCGACACGTGCGGTCCGATGTAATACATGCTGCTTCCTCCGTGCAGAATGGATGCGAAGGCCGTGCTTTCCCGTTTCCAGTAGCGAGTGACACGTCTCCCGTCACACGCTCTGCGTGCCCACCGCGAACCGGTCCTTGCCCGAATCATCCTGGATGACCGACACCCCGGTGAAGCCGTACTCTTCAAGCATCTCGCGCATCGCAGGCCCTTGCTCGTTCCCGATCTCCAGAAAGACGCCGCCACCCGGCTTGAGCACCATGACCGCATCGAGCAGAAGCGCACGACAGACCTCCAGCCCATCCGGCCCGCCGTCCAACGCAAGCCTCGGCTCATAATCGCGAATGTGCGGCTCAAGCCCGTCCACAACATGCGAAGGGATGTACGGCGGATTAGAG
>CAZXVN010000009.1:0-18541 GCA_964643945.1 uncultured Lentisphaeraceae bacterium
TATAGACGCTCTGCCAGAATGTCGGATTGGTGTAGGGACACAGCGTCACCTTATAGCCCATGGCCGACAACATCCGGCCGAACTTGACCGCCGTGGCCACATCGTACTGAGACTCGTCGTCAAATTGAATCGCATCGGCGCCGGTGGCGTTTTTCAGCGCCAGGAAATTCCTGTAAACCAGGCTTTCGGTGTTCGTGCCATGCGTGTCCATCAGGATTTTTAGCGCTTGGAAATCACTCGCGCCCCACGAGCCGACGGACCATTCGATCCGCTTCACCGAGGTGGGCGCGGTTTTCAAGGTGGCCAGTTGCGCCGGCCAACCGGCATTGCCCGCATACGCGCCGTTGGCCACCACGAGCTGGTCATTGTAAATCAGGCTGCCGCCAGCATCCGCATACACATGGAGGGTCCACAGATTGACCGTGGTATACCCCGAGGCCCGCAAGGTGTTCATCGTGGCCGTGCCGCCCGCATAGAACGGCCCGCCGCCGAAAATGGCGGAGTCGGCGACCGCCGGAACCGGCGCGGCGAGCCCTATCGCCAGACCCAGCAACACAGCAATTCTCATCATTGCCCCTTATGGTTTAATGGTGACCGAGTCCAGCGTCATTCCGCCGTCGATGCAGTAGAATTTCATCCTGAACCGGTGCGGGCCGCTCCACGAAAGTTCGCTTGCCGGGCGTTCGGACAGGCCGGTCTGCGGGTTGTCGCCGAACAGCGCCCGGTAGAAGCCGCGGTTATCCTCGAAGTACAGCGCCCACTTCGCGCCGGGCGTGATTGCCGACACGTTGACCCGCACCTGCAAGGGCTTTGAAAAATCCACCACGCGCCAGCCGCTCAGCATTGCCGACGCGTTCCCGGGTGACGTCAGCCGCAGCCGTCCGTCCTGAGGTTCCATCTTCAGCGACCCCTCGGACTTCCAGTTGAAGTCTTTCGTCCAACTGTCAGCCACTGTCGCAGCCGCCTCCCACGGAATCGCGACGCGCTCCACCCGCCTGGCGCCTTCGCTCACGATGATCCCGATTGCGTTGGTCGCGCCGTCCGCGATGTCGGCCGGCGGCTGCAGCATTGCGAACACCTGCGCCCGCTGGCCCGGCGCGAGCCGCACTGGCATCGTGGGCTGGAAGCTCACCCGCCAGCCCGCCGGCGCCTCAGCCGTCACCGTCAGCTCGTTCGTCCGCGTCCGGCTGTTGCACAGGTAGAAGACGCTCTGCGCGCCTGCGAAGTCCGGCGCCACCACGAGCGACGGCGTGACATACTGCAGCTCCACAGCGGGCCGTACGAGCAGCCGCTCGCCCGGCTTCTCGATGACGCGCCAGACGCGCTGCTCAGACCTGACCTCTCCCTCGCCCGGATGCACCACCCGGTCCGTCCGCGCCGACTGTTTCTCGAGCCAGGCCGTGCGGAAAATATGGCGTCCGCTGCCGACATGCCGCACGTCCGTGTCGCTCACGAACACGTTGGCCTCGGTGTTGCACGGGACCTCCACCTCCAGCGTCAGGGTGCCGCCCTCTTTGCGCCATTCCGAGCGGATCTGGCCGCGCACGGAGTGATACGTGGCCTTCACGAATGTCAGCGGCACATTGAACGCCGGACGGATGAAGAAGTGCTTGAAGCCCGGCGCGGCCGGGTCGGGCTGGATGCCGGCCAGCCGTTTGTAAAGGAACGCGCCGACTGAGCCGAACATCGGGTGCTCGTGCGTGCCGAACCCTTCCCAGTGCTCCGGCAGGGTCGTCAGCCCGTATTCCAGCATCGGCCAGAAATAGCCGGGATAGTCCTTCTGCATCGCCATCTCGAACGCGATGTCCGCCCGGCCCGCCTCCGGCAGGCCCTCGAACAGCGCCTGCGTGCCGAGCACACCGGTGTTGAGGTGGCCGCCGTGCTTCGCGACGATGTCGCCGACCAAGTTGGCCAGCACCTCCTGCCGTTGCTCAGCAGGCGCGAGGCCGAGCCACAGCGCGTGGGCGTTGGCGGCCTGCCGGTACTCTGTCGGCTTGTCGCCGCGGTAGGTGGCGGTGGCGGCGTCGAAAAACTCCGCGTTCAGCGCGGCCTTCACAGCGGCGGCGCGCGTGACGAACCACACCGCGTCTTCGGTCTTGCCGAGGATCCCTGCGATCCGCGCCATCAGCGTGCAGAGACGGAAGTAATGCGCCGTGCCGTAAAAGAGGTGTCCCTCGGGCGCGCCCGGGAAGGTGCCGCGCGGCACGCCCAGCTCGGCGTGGCCGTACTCGAGCTGGCCCGGCGTCTTGGCCCACGGCGGGCACCAGTCGGCAGGGCCGCCGAAAAAGATCAGCGGACGCTTGCCTTCCTGCTGCGCGGCGGCCAGATATTTCTTTCCGACCTCGAACATCTCCGCCAGAATCCGCTTGTCGCCGTAGTACGTGTAGAGCTGCCACGGGATCACGATGCATGTGCCGCTCCAGGTGACCGACTCGTTGCCTTCGCGGTGGTCAGGTACGTAGGCCGAGATGCCGCCGCCGGCGCTCTGGTTGTCCGCGTGATCCTGCAGATACTTGGTGTAGTGCGGCCCCATGCCGAAGTTGAAGAGCGCCTCCTCGCAGGTCACGTGCGCGTCGCCGGTCCAGCCGAGCTTCTCGCGCGTCCAGCAGTCCTGCGGGAAACTGTGCAGCGCGCTCGACTGGGTGTAGCGGATGTTGCTCTGGAGCTGGTTGAGCAGCGGGTCGGAGCACTCGAACGTGCCGGCGTCCTCGACCGCCGAGCGCACCTCGACCAGCCGCAGTTCTTCCGCCGCGGTCGCGGACGCCAGCCCTTCGATTGTCACGTAGCGTCCCCCGACATAGCCGAACTGCGGCAACTGGATCACCTCGCGCGGCTCGCCCTTGCAGATGTAATAGGACGAGGTCGCCCCGCTGGCGGTCGCGAGCCGGCCCGCCTTGTCGAGGAACGTGTTGAAGGTGAACTTGAGCGTCTTTCCCCTCATGCCGGCGCCGTTGAAACTCAGCCGCGCCTGGCAGGCCAGATTCTGCGGGAAGGCGAACAGCCAGGCCTCTTTGCCCGCCGGGAGCGGGGTCACGGCGGTGGGCTTGAACTCCGCAGTGCCGCGCACCGGCTCCATGACCTCTGCTGTCAGCTTGCCTTTCGGCGCGGGCACGAGCGCCGCGTTTGCCCAGCCCGCGTCGTCGAACGTTGCGCAGCACCAGCCGGGGATTTCGCGGGTGGCGTCGTAGACCTCGCCGAAGCGCATGTCGTCAAAGACCATCGGGCCGTCGGCCGCCTTCCAGGTCTCATCGGATGCGATGAGCTGCCGCGAGCCGTCCTCGAAGAGGATGTGCAGTTCAGCGATCGCCTTGGGCTGGGCCACCCACGACGCCTTTGAAAAGCCCCACGGCTCTGCGCCGCAGAGTTCGTTGTACCAGCCCCGCCCGAGCATCAGACCCAGGCAGTTCCCGCCGCGCTTGAGGAGCGAGGTCAGGTCGTAGGTGTTGTAGAGCACGCGCTTGTTGTAATCCGTGAAGCCCGGCGCCAGCGCGCCGTTGTCCGCCCGTTCCCCGTTGAGGAAGAGCTGATAGTGGCCGAGTCCCGTCACGTAAAGCAGCGCCGTCTTGACAGGCTTGTCGAGGCTAAAACCCTTGCGTAGCAGGGGCGCGGGATCATGAATGGGTTTCGGGTGCGCGGTGATCCACTCGAGCGGGTCACGCGGCTGGTTGTCCGGATGGCCCCAGCGCCCGGACGGACCCTTCGCCTCCGCGTCGCGCGAAGCCTGATAGCGGGCCCGCCACTCCGCCTCCGGACGCCGGCCGATCCACTGCGCCTTCCAGTCGCGCAGGCCGGTGGAGAAACGGGCCGGCGCGCTCCAGTCCGAAGCCTTGTTGTTTTGATCCCACACGCGGACGCGCCACGAGTAGAGCGTGCAGGGCGCGAGCGCGGGGCCGTTGTACTCGATCTGCACCGTTTCGCCGGAGGCGACCTTGCCGGAGTCCCAGATGGCTTGCGTATCGCGCTTCAATTCGAGTTGCCAGGCCGACTGCCGGAAGCCGCGCGCCTCCGAGCGGTCCTCCCAGAAGAATCGCGGCTTGGAAACATCAACGCCTTGAGGATTCTTTAGATATTCGCAACGCAGATTAGTGGGCGTTTGGGATCCGGAGGTGTCCGATGCGGCCCCGGCGGCGGGAATGATTCCAGCAACCAGCAACGCTTTCAGAGTGGCGGCGGCGAGTAAGCGGCTCAACATAATGGGATTGTTTTTCATTTCTGTTATTGCTTGATTCACTTTTTTCAGGGAACTGGCAGCGGCAATGTTTCAACCGCTTCCAGACGGACGGGGCCGATCAGTCCGGCCGGATCGAGCGGCTCGACTTCCTTGGTCGGGCGGCCACGCTGCATCGCGTTGTGCCAAGCGTTCACCACCCGCACTTCCAACTTGTTTTCACCGGGGATCAAGGCGCCGGTCACGTCCGCGCGGAAGGGCGGTTTCCAGAGCGTGGCGATGGTTTTGCCATTGAGAACGACTTCCGCGATCGAACCCGCTGCGCCCAAATCCAACTCCCAGCGGGTGGTCGGTTTGGAGACCTCCTGCCGGAAAGCGATGCGGTAGGTCGCCATGCCGGAAAAACATTTCTCATTCTCATTTTCACGCTCAGTCAGGGATCCGAGTTTCTCAAAAGTAACAGGCGTTCCCGGCTGTTGTTCGGCTCGCGCTTTGGCATTGCCCGGCGCAAAGGTCACTTGCCAGGGGCCGGCGAGTTGGCGCGGCTCGGGCACCCCGCTGACGCGCAGCGTGCTCTTTGTCCCGCTGGCCCAGTTAAGCGTGTAATCACCGTTTGCTCGGGCGCGGGCTTCCAATTTGTTGGCATCGCCAGCAAGCACCGAGAGCGGGCCGGACTCGACCCACGAACGTTGGGCAAGGCCAGCCGGCGCGGCTATCGCCACGGGGTGGTTGCCGCGCGCTGGCTGACGCAAGACAACGAAGGCCGACCCGAACGGCGCGAGACTGAGCGGCACCCGCGTCCCGCCCTTTTCCTCCTGATAGAGCGCGAGACGTTCCCTGTTCCCCGTGCCTGCGTCCCACCGTTCCGGGAGCTTGCCGCTCACCCGCAGGAGCGGCGCGAAGGTGATGGCTTCCGGTTTTTGGTTGGAGAAGAAGTATATCTCCACCTCGTTGTTCCGGCGGTGGGCAAAGCGGATTCCTTCGGGCAGGTCTGCCACATCAGCAGACAGGCCCGCCTCTTTCAGGGCCTCGGCCATGGTCAGCCCGCGCAGCACTTTGCCTTTGCCGACCGAACGCACAGGTTTGGCATCGCCCGCGCCCCAAAGCCCTTCAGCCAAGCGGGCGAGTTCCTGGTCCGCCTGCGGATAGCCTTGCAGACTCGGGGAACGCAGCGGCGGCTTGCCGAGTAACACCCCGCCCTGTCGCACGAGACCATCAAACATTTTCAAGACCGCCGGCCGCATCGTTTCCACCGGCGGCAGCGCCATGACCGCGTAGCTCTGCCCTCCGGGGAGAGTCCAGCGCCCATTCTTGACCGACAGGCGCGAGAGGATCACCTCGGCGTTGATAAAGTCGTAGTCGACCCCCGGCGGCGGGGCGGGCTCGCGGTAGGCGTTCATAGGTTTGGGAACATCTTCGCCAATGAAATAGAGCGTGTCGGCCACACTGTGGCCCTGCTGGAGCAACACGCTGCACCGCCGCTGGTAATCGATCCACGTTCCCATCTGTTCGAACCAGATGTTGTTGCGGTGGAAGCTGGTTCCCCAGCCGTTGACGCCCTGTCCGTCGGTGTCGGCCTGGTGATAGTAAAGGTGAAGCACAAACTGGTTGATCCCCTCGGTGTAGGCCCAGTCCGTGTAACCCTTGAGGCTCTGCGGCGTGCTGCGTTGTGCCGGACCTCCTGTAAAGGCCTCGCAAAAAACCTTCGGTTTGCCGTAGGTGTGCGCGACCGAGGCGGCACACCGCACTTCATAAACCCCGAGCCCCGAGCCGGGCTGCCCGCCGCACCAGAACTCGCCGGCCACCTCGTCGCTCTGGCCGCCATACTGAAGGAACTCCGCCGGGAAGCCATAGTGAGCGTAAGGCTCCAGCCACAAGGTCAGTCCGTTCTTGCGGCTCTCCTGACGCAGGGTGCCCACATAATCGTAGGCGACCCGGTCGGCGACGCGCCGCCGCAAGTCCCACAAGAAACGGTCGCTCGCTTCGGCGCTGCCGACCACCCGTCCGCTCAGCACCGGCAGGTAGGGCAGCGGGTCATAGCCGTAGGTCTTGCGGAAATCCCCGCGCATGTCATCGGTCCAGTTCTGCGGCCCCACCTCATAGCTGTCGGCGATCGTGTAGCGCAGGGCCTGGCGTGCCTGGGGAGTCTTCCGGCGAGCCAGGGCGACGCCCATGTAGGCGTTGAAATGGTCGCGCACGGCCGAGGCGTTCATCTTGTCCACCTCCGGCCCGGTGCCTTCAGGCGGCGCGGGCACGTTGGTCTTGCCCGTGGGAAGCATCCCGACATATTGCAGCACCCAAACGCCGGCGGGCACCTCCCAGGTCAGCGTACCGTCGGAAGCGATTTTGGAGGTGAGTTCGATGACCGAGGCCGGCTTCACCGCCTGCGCCGCCTTGTCCAGCGGCTTGGGTGCCTGCCAGATGGCGTGGCCAGAAGGCGGTTGCGCGCCGCCGCCGATTTTTTGAAGCTGCTTCTCGGCAACGTTTTCCACTGTCGTTGCGGCCTGAAGGGCCACCTCGCCCACCGCCACCTCGCCGTTAAACCGGTCAAAGCTGAGCCGGAACCGGATTCCGGTCACGGGGGCGAAATTAACCCCCGCAGGAGCCAGAGGCACGGGGCCGTCGTTGAGATCAAGGTTGGCGCGCTCCACCATGAGCGATCCGACGTTTTTCCACCCCTGGCCGCCGTCATCCACGTCGAGCTGCACCCGCCCGTAGTAAGCCCCCGCTGGGGTGACCGTCAGGCTGCGCGCCGTAAAGGGCGAGGCGGCCGTGAAGGTTAAGGCAAACGCGCCCTCGCTCTTCTCGATCACCGGGCCGGTTTTCGGGTCGCCGTCAAAGAAGGCCTTTAGGTTCTTTGCTTCCGGCGTGCTTGTCGTTGTTGCGGCGACGGTCCGGCCCAAGACGACCCCGCCGTCGGCCGGTTCCGGAAAAGCCAGCAGCGCCACGGGCTGAAACTCGCCCTCTTTGCCGGCCGGGAGCGGAAGTTTGCCCTGGAACCGCTGCGGGCCTTTGAGCCGCATTTCAGGCAGGACCAGATAGCGCATCGACTGGCTGGGCTTCACCCACGGGCCGCCCGACTGGCTCCAGCCGGGGCAGTTGAACAGGCCGACGTTGACTTTGGTTCGACCGCCTTCTGCGATGGCATGGTCAACCATCTGCCACCACGGCTCGCTCAGACACTTGAACGCGCCCCCGCCGATGATTCCGACATAGGCGCCCCCGATGCCGACCCGCGCCATAGACTCCAGGTCTTTCGTGATGCCGTTGGTTGTGATGTGGCCGTCTTGCCAATACCAGTAACAGCGCGGCCGGGTATCCTCCGGCGGCGAGACGAACGCCGTCGCCAGATCATCGGCAAGGAGCGGCGTAAACGCGCACATGAGCGCGGCAAGGATCAGCCATGGGGTCATTCGCATCTGTGTCCCTTTCTTCCCAGTCGATGTCTTAATCACATGTGGCTCTTGCAAAAAATGTGCCGGCACCCGGACACCCGGATGCCGGCAACTTCGCGCATTAGAGATGCCGTACTTAATATAACATGAGCACCGTGCCGCTCGGGAAGGTGGAACGTCCGAACACGGCCAGCTCCCTGTAGCTCACCCAGCCGTTCTGCTGCCCGCCTGGAAAGTCGAATTTGATGGCCGTGACCTTGATTAGCCCGGTAATGGCCAGCGAGACATCCGCGCCGTTACCCGTCGCCGTGCTGTAATCCACCGTCCAAAGCGGGATGAAATTCAATCCGTCCACCGAATAGCTTACCGCGTATTTCGGCTTGAAGCGGCCGCCATCGGCCCAGGCGGACAGACTGCGTATCCCGGTGATGTCATAACCCATGCCATTGGCCCCGGAACCCAGATTGTAGGTAATGGACCCACCCGCAATGCCCAGCGGGCCTCCGGTTTGGGGTGCCCCGAGATCGCCATCGGTGAGCAGACTGGCGGAACCGGAGCCATCGCCATCTCCGGTGATGGAAAGTGTCGATGAGCCGGTATTGCCAAGAATGAGGTTGTTTCCGGCCAGCGGCGCGAAGCTCCCGCCTGAAAGACTCAGGTCGGTCTCCATCACCTGACCGGGGATCACCGTCAAAAGCGCCGAAGGGCTGTTGGTGGTTCCTTGGGAGTTGCTTGCGGCCGCGTAATAGTGGCCAGCATCAGCCGACTTAGCGGTGAACGTCAAGGTGTTGCCGACCGTTGAAAGGAGGTGGTCGACGGCATTGGTGTCCACAAAGTGCCAGACGATTAGGGGTGTCGGATAACCCGTGGCCTGGGCGGTAAACGTAACGCTGTCGGCGTTAGTGACCGTTTGGCTTTGCGGGATTTGCGTAAAGACGGGAGCCTCCGGCGACCCAAATTCTTCAGTCACCGCGACGTCGGTTACATTCGCTGTAAAGTCGCCGGTGCCGCTGTTGACGAACTGAAGCGTCTGCACGCCGCTCCCCGTGAACATGATGCTGTAGGTTTGGAAGCTGGTGCCGCTCAACCCGCCGTCCGGGATCGTCAGATTCGGCAACTTGGTGTTGTCCGCCCATACTGTCAGGCCCACAACATTGCCTTGCCGACAGGCCGCCTTAAACGATAAGAGATACGTCGTGCCGACCGTCGTGAGGATCGTCTGCGTGACTGTTTTGGCACCCTGCATGAACAGATAGCTGGGGATCGCACCATTGACCGGCCCGAAATAGTCGGGGGCCGAACCTAACGTGCCGCCTATCCCCGAGCCGCCCGTCCAGCCGGGCGCTGACTCCGGATTGCCAGTGCTTTGGGCAGCGAAGTAGCTGTTACCATTCGTGAAAAGCGCCGCATTCGAGGAGAAGTCTCCGTTGACGACGCTGGAACTAATATCCAATTCTGTCACCGCGACGTCGGTCACATCCGCGGCAAAATCACCTGTGCCGCTACTGACGAACTGAAGCGTCTGCACGCCGCTCCCCGTGAAAACGAAACTGTAGGTTTGAAAGCTGGTGACACTCAACCCGCCGTCCGCGATCGTCAGGTTCGGCGCCTGGGTGTTGTCCGCCCATACCGTCAGGCCGACCACACAGTTCTGCCGACAGGCAGCTTTAAACGAAAAAAGATACGCCTTGCCGACCGTCGTGGTGATCGTCTGCGTGACTGTCTTGACACCCTGCATGAACAGATAGCTGGGGATCGCACCATTGACCGGACCGAAATAGTCGGGGGCCGAGCCTAATGTGCCGCCTATCCCCGATCCGCCCGTCCAACCGGGAGCTGACTCCGGATTGCCGCCACCGAAGTAGCTGGCACCGTCCGTGAAAAGCGCCGCATTTGCAGAGAAGTCCCCGTTGGCAACGATGGAAAGAATGGGGGGGGTAGAGCTGTAGAACCTGATCTCGGAAATGCCGGTGTATGTGTCTGCTCCGGCAAAATTATCGGTGACGTACAGTTGCAGGAATCGGGTGGTGACGGGAGTGGCAAAGATGTAATCGCTGCCTGCATAGGTCGCCGATCTCGTGCCCTGTGCGAAGGTCATGTTCTCCACCAGCGTGCCCCAGGCAGCCCCGGCGGACGTATATGAACTTCCATTGGCCAGCAGGTTTGTGCCAGCGTAGATTCCCGCGGTCTTCACGCCGCGCTGGATCTCACCATCACCATCTTGATTTGCATTCCACAGGTGGAAGCCGGTGATGGTCTGTACGCTGCCCAGATCGAACGTGATCCACGAATACCTTATTCCGTTGCTCAGCCACTCCGGAAAACCCGTGTTATCGCATGTGGAAGTTTTGATAACCGGAGCGTTGGGAGCCATGCCCGAACCGTTGATGGCCTGTTCAGGCGAGCGTACGTCCGTACCTCCTGCATAATAACTCTCCGCCGTTGCTGCGACAGGCACAATAAGCACGTCCGCCGCTTGTACGCTCTGCGCCATACCGAGAACGATGCTCGCGGCGACGGCCGCGACAAGACCCTGCCTGATCAAACCCTCAAGCTTACCCATCATGTTCCTCATAACCGACTCCTTTCCTGACCTGTGCCCGGACAACACCTTGCCGCCCGGTTTCATCGTGGAATCCGGCCGTCCCGGGACGCGCCCTTTCCCATTGATTTCACACCGAGCATACCACGCTATTTTCCCCGCCGCGTTCAATCCGTGACACTGTCATGGATTATACATGGGGGGGAAGAAGTGCGTTAGTGCATTAGTGCGTTAATGCATTACAAACCAACAACAGCAATAAAAAAACAAGTTGTTTCACCACGAAGACACGAAGTTTTTAGAGATGGATCAATTTCCCCTTCGTGTTCTTCGTGACCTTCGTGGTGAGGATTCTCGGTTGCGGGCGGAGCCCGCGTTAGTTGGGAGGGGGAACAACAAAGGAAGGAACCGCGATCAGATACGGATTACGATTAAGATTAGGATTAAGAAGTCACGCTTCGCTTCGTAATCGTAATCTTTATCCTAATCTTAATCTGAGTTACACCTTGCTTTCCACCCCCCGAAGCGGCATAGTAATGCACCATACGTGTATTGCTTTGGCAATCATACAACACATGAGGTGCATCACATGGACGCCCTTCTGAAAGAACGCATGCTGGATTTTCAGCAGACAGGTATACCTGCTTACATCAAGCGGGATGCCGCCGTCACGCATGTCAAGGACATGGTCACCACGATTGTGGGCGGGCGAAAGACCGGCAAAACCTATCTCACCTATCAGGTCATCGACGACCTTCTGAAATCCGGAAAACTCGCGTCGCTGAACCATGTGTGCTATCTCCATTTTGACGATGAGGCGCTGGTGGCCATGACACCCTCCGATCTTGCGCGTATCGACAGAGTCTTTCTGTCCCTCCTCAAACGGAGTGACCACGAACGCACGCTATTGTTCGTCTTTGACGAAATCCATGCCGTTGCCGGCTGGGAGCATTTTGTTTTAAGGCTCAAGAAAAAGCCGAACTGGCTCGTCGTGGTCACGGGTTCGACTTCTGATCTGGAGGAGGACAAGGTCGCGAGGCAGTTGAGGGGAAAGACGTTTACCAACCGGCTTTATCCCCTTTCGTTCAGCGAATTCATCCGGTTCAACGGCTGCGATTGCCAAGCCGACCGCCTGTCGTCCGGAGATCGGGCGGCGATCAGGGGGCTACTCGACGGATATTTCGAAAGGGGCGGCTATCCAGCGCTTGCCACGATGTCACCGCCTCTGCTCAGGCAACTGCTCCAAAACTACTTCACCTCCATTGTGGCGTCGGACTTCATCCTGAACAGGGGGCTATCAAATCCTTTGGCCTGCAAGGCTTACCTCAGAAACCTGTTGCAGAAGAACGCCTGCCCTTACACCCACAAGAAAGAACTGAACAACCTCAAATCTATGGGGTTCAACCTTGCCCCGAAAACAGTCTCGGAATGGTTTTCTTGGGCGGAGGAGAGCTATCTCATCGGGAGCGCAGGCATCGGTTCTGCTTCCGTCAAGAGGATCGCCCAAAATTACCGGAAACTCTACTGTTGCGACTGGGCCATGGCGAATTCGGTTACAGCATGGCCTGAGAAAAGAGTCTCCCGAAACCTGGAAACTGTTGTGTACTGGCATTTGGTCCGTGCGGGATTCACTGTGTCCTATGACCTCGCCGGGCCAGATAAGGCGGAAATCGACTTCATCGTGTCCCGCCCCGGAGAACCGCCCTTTGCCGCAGTCCAAGTCTGCACGGAGCTGTCTGACGAGAGCACGGTGGAGAGGGAAATGAAGGCTCTTTCCTGGTACTTCAAGACGAACCCCAACGCTCACTCGTGCGTGATAACCCTTGAGAGCCCAAGCCGAAAAACAGAGTTCCCGATTATCCCGATTATGGACTTTCTGCTGGGCATTGACCCTATATTCAAGCATGAGCGTGACCAAAAAGACGCGTCCACAAATCCCACTCCGCGCCCTCCGCGTTATTCGTAGCTCTCTGTTCTGTGTTGTTTCTGTTACAGAACGGGGTTGGAATCTGGCAACGGACGAATTATCTCAAAACCGGAGGCGTTTGTCGAAGGGGCCATTGTCTGTGTGCCATACTCCGCGCCATCCGCGCCATCCGCAGTTCTCACGTCCCGGCCCGCTGCCGCCGGAACTCGCCGGGCACCAGCCCCGTCTGCTTTCTGAAGACCGTGGAGAAGTACTGGCTTGAGGAGAAGCCCAGCTCGTGCGCGATCTGGGTGATGTCCTGGTCGGTCTGCGTCAGCCTACGCTTGGCTTCGTCGATGCGGCGGCGCAGCCAATACTCCTGCACGGTTTCGCCCATCTCTGTCTTGAAGCGGCTCCTGAGGGCTGAAACCGACGTCTTCAGGAGCGCGGCCAGCGCCTCCAGGTCCAGCTCCGCGACCCCCAGTTGCCCGTTCAGCCACTCGCGCGCCCGCCGCACCCGCCAGGTGACCATCGGTGTCTGAAGCGCGGCCGACCGATAGTGGTCGTGATCGCGCAGAATGACGATCAGCAGCGCGTGCAGCATCAGCCTGGCCATAAGCGCCGCGTTCGGGTCGTCGCGGTGGCGATGCTCCTGCAACATGCGCTCAAAGAAATTGTTCACGTCCGGCGAGACCGGGAAGGTCCGGTGATCCAGCGCCGCGAAACCGTCGCGCAGCCGGACGGTATCCGCGACCGTCAACGAGGGCAGCGGCTTGCGCCCGGACGGCAGGCCGAGGCGCAGCCAGTAATGCTCGCAGGGCTGGATGGCGTCCCCCTCGCCGCCGTGACGCTCGCCGGGCCGGATGATGAAGAGGCAGCCGGGATTGAACGCATAGTTCTCCTCCTCCACCCACCACCGCAGATGGCCCCTGCGGAGATAGTGGATCTCGTACACGCCCGGATGCCGGTCCGCCTGAAGCGCCCCGGGCAGGGTGTCGTGGAACCGGAGCCAGCCGAAAATCTCCAGTTCGGGAAGCAGTTGGCTCTCCTTCTCGTACGTCTCGCGCTCATACCCGCGCTGCCCCGTGGACAAGGCCCACGGACCGGGGCCCTCTTGCCATTTCAGCTTCATCTAATACTCCTTGTGAAACTGACTAAAGATAACACGGATTGCGCAGACGGAAAAGGGTTAACGGATTCAGCGGCCATGTATAAACCGTAACAGTGTCACCGTTTGAACGCGGCTGCGGCGCGGATCGGTTATCCTTAGACCATGACTACGAACCAGACACCCCTGTCCTGCCTTGACCTGCTGAAGCTCCGGCCCAACGGCCCCTTGTCCGCCGACAAGCTCCTTTTCCGAGGCGTCGGCGACCGCGACGTGTACAACATCGCCGCCCCCTTCACCTTCGGCGGCCAGACCCTCGTCGCCGGCCGCGGGGAGAGCCGCGACACCGAACTCTCGGAGATATTCTTCTTCCAGGAAACCGAAGACGGCTGGCTCCCTGTTCCCGGCGCACCTGTCTTCCAGCGCCTGCAGGATCCCTGTTTCACCTTCGTCAATGATGAACTCGTCTTGGGCGGGGTGAACTTTCCCGTCGCGCTCCCCAGCGGCGAGAACATCTGGTGCATGGTGTTCTACCGCGGCAAGACCCTTGCCTCACTGGAGCCCTTCCTCACCGGCCCCGACAAGATGAAGGACATCCGTATGAAGCAACTGCCCGACGGCCGGATCGCGGTCCTCACGCGTCCGCAAGGCGAGAAGGGTGGCCGCGGCACTATCGGCTTCATGACTGCCAACCGCCTGGAGGACATCACCGCCGAGTCGATCGAGGCCGCCCCGCTCTTCACGAATCATTTCCTGCCGCTGGAATGGGGAGGCGCGAACGAGGCCCATATTCTGGAGAACGGGAAGCTGGGCGTGCTCGGCCATATCGCATACTTTGACAATCGCGGGCATCGGCACTATTATCCCATGGTGTTTTGCGTAGACCCCGCGACCGGCAAGGCCACGCCCCCTCGGATCATCGCCCAGCGCAAGGACTTCCCCGAAGGCCCAGCCAAGCGTGCCGATCTGGCGGACGTGATCTTCAGCGGCGGCCTGCACCGGCACCGCGACGGCACCGCGACGCTGTATGCCGGCTTGAGTGACGCCGAAGCGGGGCGGGTTGTCATCCCCGACCCGTTTGCGGCGTTTGAGTAGCTGTTGCCCATCCTGTCCCTTGTGTCACCCGCGCCCCTCCCAAATGGACCACCACAAGCCACAGCAACCTTCACTCCGCCTCCCGGTCTGGCGCAAGGTCGCCTATGCCTCGGGCGGCCTGACGGACTTCTTCTTCCTCAACGTGCTGCTGAGCCTGGCCACCCAGATCTACGTCACCGGCATGGGCATGGACATACGCCTTCTGGGGTTCGCCCTCGCCATCCCCAAGGTACTGGGCGTGGTCACCGACCCGCTGTTCGGCGCTTGGTCGGACAACACCCGCACCCGCTGGGGCCGGCGGAGGCCCTATATTCTCGTTGGCGGTGTGGCCGGGGCCGTGCTGCTGCCGCTGATGTGGTGCGTTCCGGGCGGCAGCGACCTGTTCCGCTTCTCCTATCTGGCCGTCATGATCTCGGTCTTCTCCGTGTTCTACTCCATGTTCTCCATTCCCTACGGCGCCCTGGGGTACGAGCTGACCACGGATTACGACGAGCGCACGCGCGTCTTCGCGTGGAAGGGCTACCTGACCGCCTGCGGCGCGCTGAGCGCGGCCTGGTTCTACCGCTTCTGCACCTTGAGCCTTTTTCCCAGCGAGGTCGTCGGCGTGCGCTGGCTCAGCGTCGGGGTCGGGCTGCTGATGATCGCGGGCGCGCTGGCCACCGTCGCCGGCTGCCGCGAGCGCACGGTGCACACGCGGCAGCCGGCGGTCCCCCTGCGCGACGCCCTGCGGATGACCCTCGCGAACCGGCCCTTCCTGCTGCTGCAAGGCGCGACGCAGGTGCTCGGACTGGCCCTGGCCATCACCGGCCCGCTGGGCTGGCTGGTCTTCCTGTACTACGTCTGCCAGTCCAGCAAGGGCATGGCGGCCGACATCACCGCCTACGGCGGCACGATCGCCTTCTGCACCCAGATCGGCGCCAACGCCATGGGCGTCTGGATCGCCACCCGGCTGGGCAAGCGCGAGGGCGGCGTGGTGGGCTTCGGCCTCGTGCTGCTCAGCATCGCCATCCTGCCCTGGGCGCTCACCTCCGCGCACCCGTGGTGGAACGTGGCGGCCTGGATCATCTCGGGGCTGGGAATGCCGCTCATCTCCCTGATGGTCGGCTCCATGACGGCCGACGTGTGCGACGAGGACGAGCTGCGCACCGGCCTGCGCCGGGAGGGCGCCTACAGCGCCGTCAACGGCTTCGTCGGCAAGCTCATGCAGATCCTGATCGTGCTGATCGGCGGCTTCCTGCCCTGGCTGGCGGGCTATCAGAGCAGCGCCACGCCGCCCACCGAAGCGCTGCTCGTGCGCATGAAGTACCTGCTCATCGGCGTTCAGCTCACAGGCGTGCTCCTGGCGCTCGCCGCCTTCTGGCTCTACCCCATCAGCCGCGCCCGCTCCGAGCAGACGCGCCGGGAACTGGACGCCCGAAAGAAAGGATGACCCGCCCATGCGCCGACTGACCTTCCTCGCTCTGGCCGCGCCCCTCTGGGCCGCGGCGGCCGAGCAGCTCGCCCTTCCCGCGCTGGACGCCCTCCCCGCGCTGCCGCAGCCCTACCTCCTGCGCGACTGGAAAAAGACCGCGTGTGATTTCGACGCCGTGGCCTTCGACTTCAGCCGGCGCGGCCAATACCTGCCGCTCCCGTGGTGGGACACGACCCGCGTCAACATCGGCCGCGACATCCTGGCCCTGCCCGCCTACATCGGACACGGCGAACAGACCGCCGCCAGCCCCGGCAATTATGAAACGATCACCTGTCTGGCCGCCCTCGTGAGCGCCACACGCGTCGGCATCGACAAGGCCCCGGCCGGCGGCACCAACTGGGTGGAGCTGGCCACAGGCTACTTCTCGAGCCGCAACGGCGCGAACCTGTATCTGAACCGCACCGACGCAAGCACCGGCGAATCCTTCTGGTACGAGCTGCTGCCCAGCATCCTGTTCTACCAGTTGTACGACGGCTACCGCTCGACGCCCGGCATGCCCGCGCAGTTCCGGATCACGGCGGACCGCTGGGTCGAGGCCTGCCGCGGCATGGGCGGGAGCATCACCCCCTGGACGCTCCCGGACTTCGACCACACGGCCTTCAACCTCAAGACCGGCAAGCCCCTCGACAACGGGAAGTGGAAGGAGGCCGACGCCGCCGCAGCCGTCGCGTGGATCGAGACCCTGGCCGCCTCGCATCTCGGCGACAAGCGCTATTGCGATGCCGCCGAGTGGGGTCTCCAGTATCTGGACACCTGCCGCACCAACCCGCTTTACGAGTGCCTGCTGCCCTTCGGCGCGCTCGCCGCCGCCCGCGCCAACGCCGAGCGCGGCACCCGGCACGACGTGGGCAAGCTGCTCAACTGGTGCTTCGACGGCTCCAACCCCCGAAAGTGGGGCATGCTCAACCAGCGCTTCGGCGACACGGACTGCCACGGTCTCATCGGCAGCGTTTACCCTGACTGCCAGTTCGCCTTCGCCATGAACACCTTCTCCATGGCCGGCGCCCTCGCGCCCGTGGCCCGCTATGACACCCGCTACGCCGCCGCGCTCGGCAAATGGCTGCTCAACGTCGCGGTCCGCTCCCGCCTCTTCTACCCGGACGCCTGGCCGGCTGAGTACCAGACCGGCCTCGACTGGCAACGCCAAAACCTGCCCGAGAACTGCATCGCCTACGAAGGCCTGCGCGAGCAGGGGCTGCGCCGCACCTATACGGCCACCTCACCCCCCCAGCCGGTGGTCACGAAGCTGCCGCAACGCCCCTACGCCGCAGGCGACCCGACCTTTCTCGGCTGGGGCAAAACCGATTTCGGCCTCTACGGCTCGGCCTTCGTTGGCCAGTTGGCGGCTCTGGTCGAAACCACGGAGGTCGAGGGCGTGCTGCGCTTCGACCTGCTGGCCACCGACTCCTTCATCCCGCCCTCGTGGCCGACCTATCTTTACTACAACCCGCATCCCGCCGCCAAGCGGGTGACGTGTCCCCTCGCGCCGGGTGCCATTGCCCTTTACGACGCCGCCGCCCACCGCTTCATCGCCCGCAACGCGGGCGGCAAGGCCGCCCTCGACATTCCCGGCGGCGGCGCGCGGGTTCTCGTGCTCTGCCCTGAAAAGGGTGCGTTCAAGACTGTGGCCGGCAGGCTGTCGTGTGACGGCCGCGTGATCGACTACCGCGCCCCCGCCCAGCAGAAATAAGATTATGGCCGACCTCGCCCAGCGCTTTCCGCAGAACCCGCTCCTGACCCCGGCGGATATCCCTCCCAGCCGGCCGGGGATCGAAGTCACCTGCCTCCTCAATCCGGGCGTGTTCCGGTTCAACGGCAAGATCTGGCTGCTCCTTCGCGTTGCCGAGCGCCCGTTCCAGAAACCCGGCGTGACCTCCTTCCCGGTTTACGGCGAGAACGGCCAGTTCAAGATCCTCGACTTCGACAACAGCGACCCCAAGCTCGACCGCGCCGATCCGCGCGTCCTCCGCTACGACGGACGCCATTACCTCACCACCCTCTCGCACCTGCGGCTGGTCTCCAGTACGGACGGAATACATTTTTCAGAAGAGCCGTCGCATCCCCCGCTCCTCGGGCAGGGCGACCTGGAAACCTACGGCATCGAGGATTGCCGCGTGGCGCAGATCGGAGAAACCTATTACCTGACCTACACCCAAGTCTCGCACCATGGGGTCGGTGTCGGATTACAGAGCACAAAAGATTGGTGCACGTTCACCCGACACGGCATGATCATCCCACCGCACAACAAAGACTGCGCACTGTTCGAAGAGACTGTCGGCGGAAAATACTTCGCCTTGCACCGTCCCAGCAGCCCTGAACTCGGCGGCAACTACATCTGGCTGGCCGAATCCCCCGACATCGAGCACTGGGGGCGGCACCGCTGCCTGGCACACACGCGCCCCGGCCAGTGGGACAGCGCCCGCGTCGGTGCCGGGGCCTCGCCGGTCAAAACGGAGCGCGGCTGGCTCGTGCTCTATCACGGGGCCGATGCTGAGCACCGCTACTGCCTGGGCGCCCTGCTCCTCGATCTCAATGACCCCGGCCGCGTCATCGCCCGCTCAACCGAGCCCGTCATGGAACCCGTCGCGGACTACGAGCGGAGCGGGTTTTTCGGCAACGTGGTCTTCACCAACGGTCATCTTGTGAACGGCGACACCCTGACGCTCTACTACGGGGCCTCCGACACCGTCATCTGCGAAGCCCGTCTGTCATTGAACGCCATCCTCGACCGCTTGACCGACTAAAGCCATTTGCCACTCTGCTCACCGTTCCCCCACACCGCGTCGCGAGCGTAGCGAGTTAGCCCGAGTTCGTCAGTTCAGCAAAGTCTTCAGGTAACCACGGGAGTTCCGGGAG
>CAZXVN010000010.1:0-12747 GCA_964643945.1 uncultured Lentisphaeraceae bacterium
ACCGGCGCGCGTCTGGACAAGACGTGTTGAACATGACGGAAACCTATACCTATCTGGACTACTACGGCACGGCGGCTGGCGGATCCTGGCCCGCTTTAGGCTTTCCCTATGCCGGGAGCCATGGATCGATCGGCGGCAATGGCAGCGGGCCTCTTATTCCGGTGACGCCCGAATCCGTTACCTTGGACTCGACCTATCTGGGCACCTTGCGGGACAGCGTAGAGATCAAGAGCAAGCTCTGGAGACTGCGGGGTGAGGCCGGTCTCGAATTCACGAAGCCGATCACGGAGCGGCTGGATGTGTATGTGGCGCCGCAGGTCGTCCTCGAATTCATCGACATGAGCGCTGAGCGGACTGAGACGGTCACGTATAACTCGAGTACGATCGCTACCCGCACGGACAGCAAGCACAAAATGACCGTCCTGCCGGGCGCCTTGCTGACCGCTGGCGCGGACTACCGTTTCAACGAGAATTGGTACACGGGTGCCAGTGTCGGCTGGGAGTGGCTCGCCGAGGAGCCGTCCATGCGCGTGGGCACGGACAAAATACAGTACGAGCTGAGCGGCGGCGAATTCAGCCTGTATTTCGGACGCCGCTTCTGATCCGAGCACGGAGACGCTTGCGGTACGACAACAGGCAGAACACTCCACAATCGGAATGACAGCGCACTATTGCCATGCCAGTGACGCTTCTTTAAAAGCAGTGTCTGATGCTCTCCCCTCCAGAAAGCCCACACAACTCCCGTCGGCACCCGCTGCGCCAGTGCCGATTGATAAGGCAGCGCTGCTGGCTATCGCGAAGGGTATGACCGAAAAGTCGTGGAAGGCGGACAGGGACAAACTGATCCAATTGACGGGGTTTTCTGTCCTATAAAATGTAAGGCACCCGATCACTGTTACAGGGGGCGAGGCAACTACACATCAAAAAACCACTAATTATTTTTCGATGAAGTTTCTGCAGCCTTTTGCCCTGCCCGGTCGGTGGGGCGACCAGAGAGTGCACGGGGGTAACCGTTTAGCCGATTTCACCCTCGGTCACGAGGAGTCCGAAGCCGGCAGGTTGCCGGGGTCGTAGAGGTCCGAGAGCGGCGTGTCGAAGCCGCGGAGCAGGACGGTTTTTGTCAGTTCGAAGGGATCCCTGCCCTGCCTTTTCGCGGTGGTGATGAGCGAGAGGTTTGTGGCCAGCGCCTGCTCGCCGAGGAGGGACTGGCTGCCGAAGGTGATCTTGCGGAAGATGACGGGGAGGCGGAGCGACTGCTCGGCGCGGTTGTGGGTCGGCGGCATGCCAGCGACCTCCAAAAACGTGAACAGGTTGGCGCCGTCGCGTTTCAGGTCCGTGACCCGGCATCGCAGGTTCTTCGCGCCCGCCGTCCGCCTGCGGGACAGCGGGGTTGCAGTTCCGTTTGAACTTCAGCCGGTGCTGTTGCTTCAGCCGAGACTCCATCTCAGCCACGCGTGCGGAAAGCGCCTTGTTTTCCTCGTTGAGGGCGTCGATCTCCTTCATCCGCGCATCCGCCTTCGTTTGGAGGCAACAGTCGCTCGGCTACTCCCGGCAGAGAACACGGGGGCCTGTTCACGTCCTCCGGGATGCCGCCGCCTCCGCTCCGTGTTCGGGTGTGTCCGCCGGAGCCATCGGCCTGCGGACGCGGAAGGCGCGCCTCTGGACGGGCGGCGGTTACGCCATCCCGGCCATAGGCGCACCCCCGCATTCCTCGGCTGCGATGTCTCGCCGTTCATGCCTGTGATGTGGTGTTCCTCGACGGTCATGGGCATGTCTTTCTGTTTGTGCCGGTCGCAACTGCTGTCAACGGGGCGATCCCTGCCGAGGAGGTCGTAGACCTTGGTTGTCCAGCAGGCTGAGCGGGCGATGGCCTCGGCGAGCCTGCGGTTGGCGCTGGTGTCGCCGTGGCGGTCGGGCACGGGGATCAGGTTGGCCGACGTCCAGAAGAGGGCGGCCATTTCGCGGGCTGCTTGGTCAACGAGGTCCTGCGGGCAGTCGGGGGACTTGAGCAGGTAGCAGAGGGCGCGGGTCTCGCGCTCCTTTTGCGTGAGCGCCCGGCCCTGGCGCGGCGATACGTAGCGCCGCGCGGCCTTGGTCGTGCGGTCTGAGCATGAGCTTTTCATGATTTGCCTTTCAGGAAGTCATCGCAACGGAGGCTGGGGGTGATCCAGCCGGGCGAGCCTTTGTCGGACCAGTCGCACTCGGCAAGGTATTCGGCGACCTTGGCGCGGTCGAGCCGGTCGGGATCCGCGCCGGTGATGATGAAGTGCGGTTCCTTGTTGCTGCCGCGGTAGACCGCGGTCTGTCCGCAGCCCCGGCAGAGTTCTTCGATGCGGATTCTCATGTGGAGTTCCTTGCTGTTTTGTGGGGGCCGGCCTCCGGTGAAAGGTAGGCGTGGACGGGGGAAAGTGGACGGGGTGGACGTGGGAAGGGGAGAAAGGCTGAGGGCTGCTGGCGCGGTGTGACAAGGCTTCTGCCGGTAGTCCGCCGACCACGCCGCCGGCAAGCGGGATGCCGCCTGCTTCTGAAGGTACGCGCGTGTTTCTGAACGGGAGTTGGTTCGTGATGCGGGGCGGCCGGCTTGTGCCGACCAATGGCGGTATTGTCCCGCCGTCGCGTTATCCCAACGGGATGCCTCCGGCAGGTGAGGGCGACCGGGTCGTGATCGACGGGCGCGTGTATGTCATGCGTGGCTGGCGGCTCGTGCCTGTCCTCTCGCAAGGCGGCGCGGGCCGCATACCCTTTACGGGGCGCGAGAAGCCGGGGACATTGATCGGGCGTGTGGTGCCGAGGTATTGAACGCATCGACCTCGCAGGCGCATCGGCCAATAATTCCACTTGTCCATCTTCCCCACTCCAGTTCGGAGTGGTATACTCCACAGCATGTAGGGTGGAACGTGATTTGTTTTGCAAAGGTCAATCGGCATGAAATCATACGGGGGGAACATTGGTTTCGTAATCAGGAGGGAAGGCTGTTTGATTAGCGCCGTTTGCGTATTTGCCTTTTGCTTCCTCACTGCCGCTGGAGAGAGCAACAAGACGCAGATTCAATCGACGGCTGATGCCCGCACGGCGGCTAACGCGAAGAAAACGGTGCGTGTTGCGGCCATTCAATGTCCCTCGACGATGGGCAAGACTGAGGAAAACGTACAAAACATCACCAATCTTGTCCGGCAGGCTGCTGCCGGAGGGGCCAAGATCGTTGTTCTGCCTGAGTGTGCAGTACAGGGCTATCTCGATCCAACGGCTTGGACCAGTTGGTCTAAGTCAGGTGAGGGTGAATGGAACGTGGGTCATGTTGCCGAGCCGGTGCCCGGTCCGATAACGAAGCTGTTTGCCCGCCTTGCTGACGAGTTGAACATCTACCTTTGCATCGGACTCATAGAGGCGGGCACCAACGGTTTCTTCAATTCACAGGTTCTCCTGTCCCCGGATGGCGTGATGGTCGCGCACCACCGAAAGAGAGCCCTGTGGACGCCGGGTGACTCGATGTGGTGTACGCCCGGCGATCTTCCCGTTCAGGTGGTGAAGACGGAGTTCGGAAAAATCGGACTCATGATCTGTTTTGACTTTCATGTGTTGCCGCCGCTTCTGGCGAAGCGCGGAGCTGATATAGTCCTCTACTCCGTGGGTTGGTACGGGCCGAACGAAAAAATGTGGTTTGGGGAAATGTTTCCCGAAAAGGCGGTCATACCGTACGGGTTTGACGTGGTTCTGGCTAACTGGACGAGTGCGACAGAATCTCAAGAATGGCCTGGGCGCGGACACAGCTGCATTATCAACGGGAAAGGGAAGGTTCTCGCCATGTCAGACGCGGTGAGTGGAAATGGCATCGTATACGGCGACCTTGAAATCAGATCGAGCAAGAAATAGGCATCCGGGAGCGCTGACTGTACGCAGCCGATCGGCCTTGACGGACTTGATGAAGAGATGAAAACAGAAGAGATCATGTGTCCGAAGTGCAACACGGGCGGGACGTGCGAAATCGTGCCGCGTGTGAGCCATTTCAACCTGATCGCATTCCTCGCGGGCGGCATCATCCTTTCGCTGCTCTGGAGCGGGAGCCTGCCGACAAAGCTGAAATGCGGTACGTGCGATTACCGGTTCTTAAGGCGCACACCCTGGGCGAAAGCGTCTCTCGCCGTATTCTGGATTCTGATTGTGATTATCGGGCTTGGAGTGCTGGCGATGATGTTTTTGCCGGAATGAGCCGGTCTGATCGGTCTTGACGGACCTGGTGAGACTTGTCAAAGTTCTGATGAAACAGGGTTGGAGACCGCAATTATGACACCTGTATCACAAGGGATGGGGGATAAGGGGGAGTAGGGCTGTGTACGAACCATTATTGAGAACGGTCGGGTGTTCTTCTCCGCTGGTATAGGGAATATCTATTACATTTTGTCGGCTTCTTTGACGACAGTACCAACACCTTTAACATGTTCGTCATGATCGATGAGCAGGTTGAACCAACAACGCGCCTCCCACCATTTGTCAACTCTTGACGGCCACCAATCCCGGATCGACTCTAGTTCGTTCTGGTTGCCGTAGTCATCAAGGAACAGAGACTTACATGTCAGCCGAGACAGAAGAATGTCATTTTGCATCCTTGACGGAGAACATCCATCCAGAACTTGCGCCAGTTCATCTAGCGGGGGAAGGTAGATGTCAAACCGGAAAGTACGCTTTTGTGTTCGAACGCGGGGTGTGAAGCGTGTTTTGCCGTCTTTGCATTTTGCTGCTGTACTATTAATCGGCTCTCTCATTGTGCATTGTCTCCTTATCAACTGCTTTACGTCGGTCGGCCTTTCAAATAGCGACAACGCAGGCGATTCACGCGGGTTTTGTCAGAGGGTTAGCTACTTAGATCAATCCAGCCCACTAGCATCCCATAGCCAGAACAGGAACGAACCGCACGTCGCCTTGGCGTCAATACGAAACGTTCCGCAAGCCATAGTCGTTGGTATTAATTATGGGGTTGAGGTGAAAATAGTCAATCCCCCGCTTTAAGCCGAAGTGCCCCCGACCGCCTTATTTCGGAGCGGCGGATATTAAATCCGCAGATTTGAGACTGTACCCAAATTGTACCCAAAAAGTACCGAATAAGGGGGAAATTTAGGGTACAGCAAGGGAAACGTCAAAAAGGCCGATTAGGTCATAAAATAAAAAAAGCCCAATAAAAACGCTGTTTTTAAGGGCTTTAAGATGGTGGCGGGTGAGGGTCACGATCCCCCGACCTGCGGATTATGATTCCGACGCTCTACCAACTGAGCTAACCCGCCGTCTAAAAAAGTGGGGTTACTGTACAAAAAATCATCTGGGGTGTCAACGGCAACCCCGACACAAATCGGCGTTCGGCGTTATGTTATCCTTATGTTATCGAGGCGCTCTGGCTAGCGTGCCGCTACAGCCTTGCCACTAGCGGAACGCAATGCGGGGTCGTGGCTGTAGGCCGGGCAGAAGGCCTGCCATGTGTGGAGACTGCCTTTCGGAATCTGCATGCGGATGTCGCCATACTCCTGCTCCGAGAGCAGCGGGTCGACGCGCGTGGTGCGGAACGCATGTGGCAGGCCTGATGCTGCGATCAGTGCCATGCTGGCCTGCACGGAGGCCACATCACAACAAGCCATACCGGTCAGCGTTGCGTATTTGTGCCAGGGCGCTTTGACATCCATCGCGACGTAGTCTAGCAGGCGGTCCGCCAACAACTGACGCAACACATTGGGATGCGACCCGTTGGTGTCGAGTTTCACGTCTAGGCCAAGTGCTTTCAGACAGCGCAAGAAACGCGGTAGCGCAGGTTGCAGCGTAGGTTCTCCACCTGAGATGACCACGCCGCCGAGACGGGTTCGGCGCTTCTCCAGCACCGCCAGAACCTGTTCTTCGCTGACGCGCTTCGAAGGGTCGGCTGTGAGCGGCAACAGATGGCCATTATGGCACCACGGACAGCGGAAATTGCACCCCTGCGTGAAGATCACGGCTGCCACACGCCCGGGATAATCGCACAGACTAAGCGGCACGAAGCCCGCGAGATTCATCGCACGGCCGCCTCTGCAACCCGGTAGGTTTTGCGCTGGCTGAACTCATGCTGCTTGCCTTCGTTCCATTGCTGGATGGGCCGGATGTAACCCACCACGCGCGAATAGACCTCGGTCTTCTTGCCGCAGTTGGGACACGCATGCACCTCGCCCGTCAGATAGCCGTGATCCTCGCAGATGCTGAAGGTCGGCGTCAGCGTGAAATACGGCAAGCGATAGTTCTGGCAAACCATGCGCACGAACGCCTTGACGGCTTGCGGGTCACTCACCGCCTCGCCGACGAAGGTGTGGACGACCGTGCCGCCGGTGTACTTGGTCTGGATCTCATCCTGCAAATCCAGCACATGCACGATGTCGTCGCTGTAGTTCACGGGGAGCTGCGTCGAGTTTGAATAGAACGGCTCGCCGCCCTCGCCCGCGGTGACGATCTCCGGATAGAGCTTCTTGTCGAGCCGCGCGAGGCGGTAGGTCGTGCCCTCGGCGGGCGTGGCCTCAAGATTATAGAGGTTGCCGGTCTGCTCCTGATAATCGGCAAGACGAGCCCGCATGAAATCCATGACCCGCACCGCAAACTGCCGCCCCTCCAGGGTGCCGATGTCCTTGTCGAAAAGGTTGATGCACGCCTCGTTGAGCCCCACGAGGCCGATCGTCGAGAAGTGGTTCTGCCAGTAAGTGCCGAAGCGTTCGTACACCTGCCGCAGGTAGAAGCGCGTATAAGGATAGAGATCCTGCGCCGTAAACTGCTCCAGCACTTTGCGCTTGATCTCCAAACTGTTGCGGGCGATGGTCATCAGGCCGTCGAGCCGCGCGAGGAACTCCGTTTCGTCTTTGGCGAGATAACCGAGGCGCGGCATGTTGATGGTGACCACGCCGATCGAGCCGGTCTGCGGATTCGCGCCGAAAAGTCCGCCGCCGCGCTTATTCAATTCGCGTTTGTCGAGGCGCAGACGGCAACACATTGAGCGTGCGTCGTCCGGGCTCATGTCGGAATTAACGAAGTTCGCGAAATAAGGGATTCCGTATTTGGCGGTGACCTCCCACAGTTTCTCCAGTCCGGGGCGCTCCCAATCGAACTCCCTGGAAACGTTATAGGTCGGGATCGGGAAGGTGAAGACTCGGCCCTTGGCGTCGCCTTCCGTCATCACGTCGAGGAAGGCGTTGTTGATCAGGTTCATCTCCTCCTGAAACTCCGCATAGGTCTCTGGCATGCGACGGCCGCCGATGATCACGTTCTCGTTCGCCAGCGAAGCGGGCGGAAGCAGATCCATCGTGACGTTGGTGAAAGGCGTCTGGAAGCCCACGCGCGTCGGCACGTTGACGTTGAAGATGAATTCCTGCAGCGCCTGCTTGACCTCCTTGGGCCCGAGCTTGTCGTAGCGCACGAACGGCGCGAGCAAGGTGTCAAAATTTGAGAACGCCTGCGCGCCCGCAGCCTCGCCCTGCAGCGTGTAGAAGAAGTTGACGATCTGGCCCAGCGCTGTGCGGAAATGCTTGGCTGGCAGACTCTCGGCCTTGCCCGCCACGCCTTTGAAGCCGCTCCTTAGCAGGTCTTGCAAATCCCAGCCCACGCAGTAGACGCTGAGCAGTCCGAGGTCGTGCAGATGCAGCGCGCCGTTATCGTGAGCCTCGCGCACTTCGGCGGGATATACCTTGTTAAGCCAGTAGACCTTGCTGACTTCGCTGGAGATGTAGTTGTTGAGTCCCTGCAGCGAGTAAGCCATGTTGGAGTTTTCGCGGACGCGCCAGTCCGATTTGCCGAGGTAGCTGTCGATCAGATCGACATCTGCCTTGCGCACCATGTCGCGGATACGCGCGTGCTGCTCGCGGTAGATGATGTAGGCTTTGGCCGTCCGGCGGTAGGGCGAGGCCAACAGAACCTCCTCGACAATGTCCTGCGCGTTCTCAACCGTCAAAGCAAGCGTGTCCTGCAGCGAATGGATGAGCGTCATCACCTTCAAAGCGAGTTTCTTGGCCTCGTCCGCCCCGAACTCGCCTGTCGCCTCACCCGCCTTCTGAATTGCAGAGATGATTTTTTTGGTGTCGAAAACCTCGGCTCGCCCGTCACGTTTGCGAATACGCAGAATCAAATCCGGCTGCTCAAATTTACTCATAGGAAATCCTCATAAAGGCACCTGAAAACCGTTGTTATTAAAACCCGGCAGAAGCCCATAAAGAACCCTGTCATTACAACGATTTTTTACTATATATAGTTCGGAATTTGAGGGCAACCACAAAATGTAGTGTTTTTTTTAAAAATGTGTTTTTTCACAAAAACGCGCCGTTTTTAATTGTTTCCGATGTCAATTGCTGCAAAATATTACCCCCGACCGACTGTCAATCCCCAGACCGTATGGGCACCGGCCTTTTTTAACATCCGGGCACACTCGTTGAGGGTCGCGCCGGTGGTCATCACATCGTCGATCAGGAGCACGCACCGTCCCGTAACCCATTCAGGCCGAACCACATCGAACGCACCAAAAATATTCATGCGCCGGTGAGCCGCGTCGAACTGGGTCTGCGAGTCGGTCTTACGGACACGGGCCAGCGACCTTCCGTCAAAACGCCGATCAATGCGTTGGGCAACGCCTTGTGCCAAAAGTGCGGCCTGATTATATGAGCGCTCGCGAAACCGCACCGGATGCAAAGGCACCGGCACCACGACATCGATGGTCTCGGGGGTGAAGTGTGCCAACAGACACCCGCACAACAGATCAGTCAGGTCGTGCTTGAGCCAGAGCGCCCGCGCGTATTTGAACTGATGGATCTGATCACGTAACACGCCGTGAAAACGGCCAGCCGCACGCGTCTTGTTAAATGCGGGCCGAGTGTTCTTGCAGACACTGCATACGAACGCATGGGCGGGATGCCCCTCGACCGGAGCCCCGCATATCGTGCAGAGGCTTTCCGTGTGCAGTTCCATGCGACTGAGACAGACCCAACAGAGATGCCGCCCAGGGCGGTCAGACACATGATCGCACCCTGGACACACGCGCGGATACAGCCCGTCGGAAAGATACCCCGCGAACTCAGCCCAACGTCCCAACACATAACCCCCCGCGCTACCACAATTTCACGGGATACTCGCCGCTGTCGACCAACGCGTGGATGGCCGCAACCACCTGCGGTTTATCCTCGCGATAGGTCACGCCGAACCACGCGCTCTCAGTGGGCAACACCTCGACCTCCGCCGCGCCCTCGCCCACCATCTCGTCTACGACGAACGGGATGTACCACTCGGCTTTTGGATCTTCCGCATGAACCTTGAGCCAAAGCGGAAAGCGCGCCTCCAGCGCGCTGAACAGCGCAGGCGTAAAGCCCCACAGGTTCATCGACACACGCTCGGTCCCTGTCAGTGCCAAGGGGCACCCGGGTTTCTCGCGATTCTCGGCGCCACCCGGCACGCGCACCAGCTTGGTCATCTCGGTCACCGTCTCAAGCAATCCGTCCGTGCCGACCTTGCACACGCCGCGCGCCACGCTGCCATTCTCTGACAGGGTCTGGTCCAACCGGTAACCGACCATCGCAAAACGCGGCTTGGCGACCGGCTGCCCGCGGGTCAGAAATACGCCGAGCCGCTGGAAAGCATCGCGTCCGTAAAAGTCATCAGCGTTGATCGCCGCGAAGGGGGTGTTGACCACGCTGCGCGCGGCACGGATCGCATGCGCCGTTCCCCACGGCTTCACACGCGCTCCCGGCACCGTGAAGCCGGGGGGCAGATCTTCCGCCTCCTGAAACGCATAGTCCACGGCGGCAACACCCTTGTACTTGGAACCGATGGCCGTGCGGAACACCTCTTCAAAGTCCCGGCGGATCACGAACACCACACGGTCAAAACCCGCGCGGACCGCGTCGAACACCGAGTAATCCATGATGGTCTCTCCAGAAGGTCCGACCGGATCGACCTGCTTGAGCCCACCGTACCGGCTACCCATGCCCGCCGCTAAAACCACCAGTGTCGGCCTCATCGTTCTCCCCATTCTCACTCATCGCACTTCTTTGCCGCTGTCTCAAAGATGCAGCCGAGTCCGAAGAGCGTCAAATCCGGATCGATGACGAACGGCATGCCGCTACCTTTGAGCGCCCAACCCGCATACCCACCCGTAGCCACCAGTGTGAAATCACCCTTCATCGATCCGCGCAGGTAAGAGACAATCTCACGCACGATGCCGCGATAGCCGATTTGCGCACCAATACGCATCGCCTGAAGGGTGCTGCGCCCCAGCTTGGGGCACGGACCTTCAAGCTCCACACGCGGCAAGAGCGCCGTGCGCTCGTACAAATAATCGGTCATCAGCGGAAGCCCGGGAGTGATCACACCGCCCACGTAGCGGCGGTCAGGAGTCACGACATCGAAGGTCAGCGCCGTGCCAAAATCAGCCACAATCAACGGCGCGCCGTAGCGCCGCACGCCGCCGCAGGCGTCCGCCAACCGATCCGCGCCGATCGTCTCAGGCGCAGGATAATCGACCTCTACATCCATCGGCAAGCCGACCTTCACCCTCAACAGTTCACAGCCCAACTCGCGCTGCACCAACCGTTGCCAAACCGCATTCACGCGCGGCACGACCGACCCCAGAACCGCGCCGTTGACCATGCCCCGAGCGGCTTTGCGCACCGCTCCGGCGCAGGCTCCGGGATGTTCTGAGATGCCGCCTGTAATGTGTGTAACGCGCGAGACTTTTCCATTGTCATAGAGGCCGATGCCTGTTGACGTATTACCCACATCAATGACCACCGTACGCATACGTTTACACCACGCTCCATTCCAAGGACAAGTCTATCGCACGGACCGAGTGCGTAAGGCAGCCGAGTGAAATCGCATCCACACGCGTCGCCGCCACCTCGTGTGCATGGCCGAGCGTGATTCCACCCGACGCTTCAGTTCTCGAAATCCCTTTGCATAACGCCACACATTCGCGCATCAGCTCGCACGTCATGTTGTCGAGCATGATCCACTCCGGCTTCGCACGTAGCGCACTCGCGCACTCCGCAAGGCTTTCGACCTCGACCTCGACCTCCAGTTTGGGGAACGCTGCGCGGGCGGCCAACACCGCCAAGTCCAGTCGGTCAGGATCGCCCCCCTTCCACAGCTTGCGGTGATTATCCTTAATCAGAACACGGTCATAAAGTCCCCAACGGTGGTTCGTGCCACCCCCGCACAACACAGCGTTCTTTTCAAACATCCGCAGGCCTGGCGTGGTCTTGCGCGTGTCGAGAATAACAGTGCCATATTCTTTGACCGCCTCGACGAAGCGACTCGTCAGCGTGGCGATGCCGCACATGCGCTGCATAAAATTGAGAGCCGTGCGTTCAGCCGCCAGAATGGACGCGGCCTTGCCGCAGATCGTTAGAACCGCGCCGCCTTTTGCTACATCCTGCCCGTCTGGAACCACGATTCCGACCTTTAGCGAGGGATCGACGGTTGTGAACACCTTTCTGCCCACTGTCGCACCGGCCACACGACACGCCTCGCGCGCCAGAATTTCGCCGGTCGCCAACACCGTCGGAGCGACCAGCGCCAACGTGGTTGCGTCGCCTGAACCCACGTCCTCAGCCAACGCCGCCTCCACCCATGCCACGGCCTGCGGGTTGAGCATCAAATCGCGAAGGTTCATTCTCACCGCCTCCTTCAAACATCCGCGTCCACAGGGTCGAAACTCCGCAAGCGCATCCCATACAGATACCCAGCCAGACACCCGGCAACGTGTGCGGCATACGCCACTTGCGATTGAACAAAGACTGCTTCAGCCACAGTCAGCACTCCCAGCAGCCAAGCCAACGAACGCGCCTTGAGTTTAACAGGGATGAAGACCAACAACACATAGACCAGGCGGTGCGGAAAAAGCGCGGCATAGGCGCCGATCAAAGCGAACACGCCACCCGAAGCCCCGATACATAACGCACTGTCGAGCGTCCGTCCTCCGGTGCCGCCCGCATCCAGCCAGTGCCGGACAGCCTGTGGCATCCAGCACGTCAGGGTCACCATCGTCGGCAGGTAGGGAAGCAACGCCGTCATCAGCAGCCACCCGACGCCGCCGATTACGCCGCCCGTCAGGAAAACCCGCCAGAAACGCCGCCCGCCGATCTCGCTCTCGAGCCCGGAGCCGAAAAGCAACACCGTTAACATGTTGAGTCCTAGATGCGCCCAACTCGCATGCAGGAACATGTAGGTGATCAGCTGCCAGAAAAACCCTCGACTCAACAGCGGCCAGTTCAAACCGAAACTAGCCGTCAGTGCCTGACCGTAGGTGTACCCGTAAACGAACTCGACACGGGCAGCCTGCTGCTGAATCAGAAACACGAGAAGACACGCTACGGTAAGCGTTGTTGCGGCAGGCGCTAAAAAGAAAAAACCTCGCAGACGCCAGAGCCATCTGCGTATCATCGCTACCAAACCGACCCCCGTTCCCAACGTCAGGCTGATTTAATCGCTTCCCAGTTCATGTAGAGCAACGCGGTGATAATGGCCAGCATCACCGTGGCGACAATGGCGCAGATGCCGCCAATCATATCGCTCGAACCCCTGGACTGAGCCGCCTGTTCTTCCGCCGGATTACGATGGCGTGCAGAAATAAAGGCGCCGCCGGAGACCACAACATCTTCACGAGCTGCTTCAATCGATGATTTTTTCAGTTGCATGAGCGTTAATTTATCAAAACTTCGCCGTGTTGAGTAGCGGATTTTATGCCTCCTCACCAGAATTCATGGGCGA
>CAZXVN010000011.1:0-5511 GCA_964643945.1 uncultured Lentisphaeraceae bacterium
TGGTCGTCTTCATCGTCGCCCGTGTCATGATCACTTTCGAACCACACTCGCTGATCCTCAAAGCGCACCAGATCGTTCGTGGCATTGAAGTGCTTCAAGTCGATCGCCCCCGAGGCGTAAATCTCCTTGCCGCGCGGCAGATTAGAGTCGGGCGGAAATGAGGCGGGAGCCTCGCGCACCGGATTGTGCAAATCCGGCGGAGGTGCCGGCGACTTCTTCTCCGCGACCTGTGGACCCTGCGTTTCCGCCGATCCCCGCTTGCCGCAACGTTCCGCCACCAGACAGAAAACCAGCGCCACGACACACGCCACAGCCGCAAAGATAATCGCACCCTTCATCCAGACCCGGAACGCATCAGGTTCACTAAAATCTTTAAACTTTTCCGGCTTCGGAATCTGACTCAAAAAAAGCATCCGCCCCTTCGTCTTTCTCTTTGCGCTCAGCGTATCCGATACTCACTTACGCCTCGTAAACCGGTTCGGCATTCTCCACGGCCTGCGAACCGTCACCTATAATCTCTTTTACCGCCGCCGACAGCTCGACCTTTGCGCCCCTCTCGGCCTGAGGATTCTGTTCAAACAGCGTGCCGAACTCATCCGTCTGACCCGGCTCGCCTTTCTTCTTCTCTTTCTTATAAGCGGCTCTGCGTTCCGCCGACTTCGAGCGCTGCAACGTGGGGTCCAGTTCGTTTAACTCGTTCAGGTTGCTCAATCCGAAATGATCGAGGAACGTGGATGTCGTGCCATACAGAAAGGGCCGTCCCGGCAGCTCACTGCGTCCGACGATGCGAATCAGATGCAGCTCCATCAGCGCCTTGACGATGTGATCCACCATCACGCCGCGGATCGACTCGATCTCCGACTTCGTGATGGGCTGCCGATACGCGATGATCGCCAACGTTTCCAGTGACGGCCGCGACAGCCGGTTCGGGCGGTCGACCTTGAGCAGATTCCGCACCCAGCGCCCGCAACTCGGTTGCGTCTGGAAGCGGAACCCGCCGTTGATCGCCGCCACCTCAATCCCCCATTCCATCCGTGACAATTCCTTTGCGATGCTCTCCACCGCATTGCCGATCTCGCACAGCGAGGCCTCGGCGAACAGCTTGGCCATCTCGCCCTGCGCTCCGTCCACTTCCGCCACGCTCTTCAAACAGGCGTGAATCTCCTCAACCGTCAGTGGATGATCCGACCCGAACAACAACGCGCCGACAAGTTGCTGCAAACTCGACGCTGTCGGCAATTTAACATCATCAAGATTCGACATGTTCGCCTCCTCCGATCACCGGCGGCTGGAGCAGTTCCCCCGAATAATCCTCCACCGGCAAGATAAGAATCTCGTGGAAAGCCGCATTCTGATGGAGCGAAATCTGCCTCAGGCGCAACAACTCCAACAGCGCCAAAAAGGTCACGATCACTTCGGCCCGATGCGATTCGGGATTGAACAGCGAGGAAAAGGCAACCCGGTTCCCCGCCTGGGTCAACGCGATGATCGCCTCCATCTTATCCGGCACTGACCAGCGGATCGGCTCCAAAAAATCAAACGTCTCCATCGGTGCCCGCGACAGCACCACCTGAAACGCACTCAGCAGATCGAACAGCCCGATATCGCCTAAAACCTGTCCCGCCTCTTCAGGCGCTTTCTCAAAAACGGGCTTCTCACCCCCATGCGCGAACGCCTCGCTCTGCAACGTCTCCAGTTCCAACAGTTGCCCGGCAGCGTCTTTGAACTTCTTGTACTCGATGAGCTGCCGCACCAGATCCAGCCGCGGATCGACCCACTCTTCGTCCGACTCCTCCTCTGCAACCCGCGACTCCACTGGCAACAGCATCCGGCTCTTGATCATCATCAGCGTCGCCGCCATCACCAGAAACTCGCCCGCGATGTTCAAGTCCAACATGCGCATCACTTCGAGATACGCCATGTACTGCGTCGTGATGCGCTCAATCGGAATGTCGTAGATGTCGACCTCTTCGCGTCGGATCAAATACAGCAAGAGGTCGAGAGGGCCTTCAAAGACCTCCAAGTCAACCTTGTAATCATCCGCCACTAGCGCCTCAATCAACACGTTTCTCTCCCACGGGCGACCAGCGGGTCGGCCCGTGTCCCCTATGCGATCCCCACCGCCCGCCGCGCCTTGTCCACGGTCTTGGACGACTCCGCACGCGCCCGCTCGGCACCCTTGCGCAGCACCTCTTCCACGTAATCCCTGTTCGCTTGCAGCTCGGCGCGCCGGGCCCGGAACGGCGCGAACGTCTCCTCGAAAAGCGCCGCCAGCGCCTTCTTGGCGTGACCGTACCCGTAATTCCCTCTCCGGTAGTTGGCCTCCATCTCCGCCCGCTGCGTCGCGTCCGCGAACAGCTTGTAGAGCGCGAAGATGTTGCAGGTCGCCGGATCCTTCGGCGCTTCCAGCGGCTTGCTGTCGGACACGATCTTCATGATGCGCGCCTGGCTCTCCTTCATGTCGCCGAACAGCTCGATCGTGTTGCCATAGCTTTTGGACATCTTCTGCCCGTCCAGCCCCGGCACCACCGCCACCTCATCCGGGATGAAGGGCTCGGGAATCGTGAACACCTCGCCGAACTCGTTGTTGAACTTGATGGCGATGTCGCGCGTGACCTCCACATGCTGCTTCTGGTCGCGACCGACCGGCACGATGTTCGACTGGTAGATCAGAATGTCCGCCGCCATCAGCACCGGATAGGCGAACAGCCCGTGCGTCGGCGCGATGCCCTTGGCTACCTTGTCCTTGTACGAATGGCAGCGTTCCAACAACCCCGTCGGCGTAATGATCGACAGGAGCCATGCCAGTTCATGCACCTCCGGCACATCGCTCTGGCGGAAAAACACCGTCCGCTCAGGGTCGAGCCCGCACGCCAGAAAATCGAGAGCCACGTCCAGCGTGTCCTGCTTGAGCTGCTCACGGTCATGCACCGAAGTCAGCGCGTGGTAATTGGCAATGAAGAGATACGCCTCTCCTTTCTCCTGCAACTGCAAGGCTGGCCGCATCATCCCGAAATAGTTGCCCAAATGCAATTTGCCGGAAGGCTGAATGCCCGAGAGAATTCTCATGTTTCACCATCTCGCTTAAAGGTTCAAAAAAGAAGGCGATATCATACCTTTCCGCACCTCCTTATACAAGCCCCGACCCTTCCTCGCGGCGACCACCGTCAACAACATCCGGTGCCTTAAACTGCCAGCCGGCTTTGTTATCTTTTCTTGCCGCATCGCTTCCTCCTGCTTTCTTCCCCATCTGCGTTGATCCTCCTATTTCTCCCTGACTGCCTGCGCCATAGCCTCAACATTCGCGGGCGGCACATTCACCAACAGCGCCTCGTGACTCGGGCTCACGATGAGATGAGGCTCTAGCAGATTCCTGACCCGGCGCACGTCCGCGCGGACCTCCTCCGGCGTGCCGTTCGTCATGAGCTCCTGAGTGTCGATTCCTCCGAGAAACGTGATCCGCCCCCCGAACCGCTTCGCCAGTGTTTCGGCATCCATATTCTTCGCCCTCGCCTGCAGGGGATGAAGGCAGTCGACGCCCAACTCGATCAGGCGCTCGATCACATCGGCAATCGCCCCGCAGGAATGCAGAATGACCTGGTGGCCGTGCCTGTGCCCCTGCTCCGTGAACTTCCTGAACCACGGCATGATGAATTGCTCAAACTGTTCCGGTCCACAGATCAAGCTGCACTGTGTTCCAAAATCATTGCCGAAGAAAAACCCGTCCACCTCCCGGCCAGCCGCAGCAAAGAACTTCTCGTTCGCCTCGTAGTAGAATTCGCAAACCTTGTCCGTGGCGGCCTGCACCACTTCTGGGTGTGTGTACATCTTGACGAAATACTCTTCCATTCCGAACAGGTCGCCCATGTTGTGATAGAAGCAGGTCCAGAACCCGCTCATGCGGTAAACGTCTCCCGCATGTTTCAAATCATGAAGGCACGAGTCAAAATGCAGGTACTCAGCCTTCGGCCAGGGGAATTGTTCCACCTCGGCCACCGTCTCGTACGAGGCCAGCGGCGGTGCCATGTGTTTGGCCCGGTCCAGGCCTGAATCAAAAAGCTGACGCCCCTGCGGATCCTGATAACTGTCGGAATAGAATTGCGGACAGATCCAGCGGCAGTCGTCCCCTAGCTTCACGCGAAGCTCTTCCTCGGTCTTCGTGCCGAAATAGCTGTGCAGAATCGGCCACAGGTCACTGTGCGGCTGGCCCAGCCAGAATCCGCAGCGTTCAGCCTCTTTCCTCGCAATAATTTTCTTTATCAACTCGCGTCGCGACATAGCCCAGAGTCCTCTGTTTCAACGTACCCTTTTTCCTTCTTGAACGGCCACCTTGCCTGAATCAGCGCCTGAAACGCCTCCCGTCAGTAGCGCGAGAGGTATTTGTTCATCAGCCGTGCCATGCGCGTCTCGAACCACGGCGTGACCTTCCAGAAGTCGCGCAGTTCAAGATACTCACTGACCGCCCCGGCCTGTCCCGGCTTGATACAGAATTCGGCCTTAAGCAGAATGTTGCGTGCCGTAGCCTCGGCGGAGACAAACTCCACCACGCTCACACGGAAGCCCAGCACCCGCAGGATCTGCACGCGAAAGGTGTCGGTCAGCAGATCCGCCAGCCGCTCGCGCAGAATGCCGTGCCGCATCATTGCCTGCATCGGCCCACCCTCTTTCAGGGTCTTGTGCAACTCATGCTGACAGCACGGCGCACAAAGCAGGTAACGGCACTTCCACTCGATGCCGCGTGCCAGCGCCTCGTCCGTAGCCGTGTCGCACGCATGCAGGCTCAGCATCATGTCAGGCTCGAATCCCGGCTCGCTGACCGCGATGTCTCCTTCAATAAAGGTCACTCGCGCGGCCACATCCAGATTCTGCGCCGTTTTGCGCGCCGTGGCGATCACGTCGGCCTTGCGGTCGATCCCGCACACACGCACATCAAAATCACGCGCATAGGTCAGATAGAAGTACGCCGCCAAGGTCAGATAGGCGCGTCCGCAACCGCAGTCCACAATGTTCAGCGTCTTCTCGGGCTTCTCGGTGATCACCGTATCAATGACCTTCAGAAACTCGTTCACCTGGTCATACTTGCCGCGCATCGAAGCTTTAATGCGGCCATCCGCATCCGCAATCTCGATCGCCTTCAACAACGCGATGGAGTCAAATGACGTTAACGGCTGCCTCTTGACGCGGTCGTGCGCGGGCGCGTCATCTACCGCACGCTCCATCTTCGCGCTACGCGATTCGAGCGCCTTACCCTTTTTGGTGACCCGCACATGCAGATCGCCCGTTGCCGTAATCAGGTGCAGTTCGCGAGGGCCGGTCTGCTCTAACATGTCCTCTAACCCTTTTTTTGCAGCCTCTAAGTCGAAGTTCTTGACCGTAGTCTGCCCCTCTTCAGTCATTTCGCCCTGATAGAGCTTCTCACCTTTGATCACGACTGGGCGCAAGCTGACGCGGAACGTGCCGCCGCCCCGCCGCACCACCTGCGTCACCTTCATAAAGCCCGGATCCTCAAAG
>CAZXVN010000012.1:0-8663 GCA_964643945.1 uncultured Lentisphaeraceae bacterium
CCGGAAAGAACCGGAAAGGGCCGGATTTAGTAAAATATCCAAAAAACCCAATAAAAAAAGGGTTTCCGTTGCCGGAAACCCTCCTGAAATATGGTAGCGGGGGTAGGATTTGAACCTACGGCCTTCAGGTTATGAGCCTGACGTTAGTACCGTATATTTATTGGCTTTTTTTGATATTATAGCTTTATTATCTGATTTGTTGGTGGTTTTGTTGGTTTTTCTTGTTGCATCTGCCCTGCCTGTTGCTGTATGTTCGTCTCGTTTCATGGGGTTGGATTATAACACCGCCGGCGTGTCCGGCGAACCGGAAAGGCAAGGTGCAAAATGCCACTCGAAGTCAGGATGAAAGCCGATGGGACGCCGCGCAGGGTCTGGTACGGACGGTACGAGGTCAACGGCAAACGATTCTGCGACAAACTCGACGTGAAGTTTGCGGGAAATCCCCCTATGCCCTTTTCTTTGCGGGAGGAGGGAGACGGGGCTTATGAGCGCTCGCGAGCTGCCGCTCAGGCCAAACTTGATTCCCTCGTTGCGGATTCCCGGATCAAGCATGATTCCGCGCGTCTGGTCGAGAAGCTCTATGAGATCAAGACCGGGGAGCAAATCCAATCTGTGAAACTGGCCGAGTTGCCGGATGAGTGGACGAAGATCCCCAGGAATCGGGTGCCGGACGGACGATATGCGGGGCAGTGCCGCTCGACGCTGGCACGCTTCGCGACCTTTGTCCAAACCTATAACGCACAGGCGGAGGAACTCGGACACGTCACCCGTCAGACCGCGCGGGCGTTCATGGAGGCTGAGGCAGCGAGGGGCGTGACATCCAAAACCTGGAATGACACGTTGAAGCTCTGCCGGGCGTCATGCAAATATCTTCTGCCTGCGGGGAGCATTAATCCTTTCACCGGCATTCCCACGCGTGACACCGAGACGGTCTTCCGCAAACCGTTCACGCCCGAGGAACTCAAGGCCATTGTGGATGCGGCACTGGACGATGATTTCGCCCGCCCTATCCTCATCACCGGGATCTGTACGGCCATGCGGCGCGGCGACTGTTGCCTGCTGAAGTGGACGGACGTTGACCTCACGCGAAGGTTCATCACCGTGAAGACGGCCAAGACCGGCGCGACTGTCGCCATACCCATCTTCCCGATGCTTTACGACGAGCTGGTCCGCCACACGCGCACCGCGGAGGGTTACGTGTTTCCGGATCAGGCGGCCATGTATGAGGAGAACCCTGACGGGATCACCTGGCGTGTGCGCAAGGTGTTTGCCTCCGCAGGCTTCAAAGACGCAGAGGAGAGCGAGAAAGACCCTGCTGGTAGCGAGGCCGCTTCGACTGCGGCGGTGGCGTTGTCGCAGGCGAATGGGGATGGAAACGACCCCGCCGCGCCCGTTGTCATCGGGGGCGAGATCCACGCCAAGCGTAAGGGCGGTTTGCGCCGCGCGAGCGTGCGGGACTTCCACAGTTTCCGCGTGACCTGGGTCACGCTGGCGCTGACCGCCGGCGTGCCGCTTGAACTCGTGCAGAAGGTCACGGGGCATAAGACCGCTGAAGTTGTGCTCAAACACTACTACCAGCCAGGCCGGGAGGAGTTCCGTCGCGCCCTCCAGTCAGCCATGCCGAAACTGCTGACAAACGGCAGCAAGACGCCGAAAGAGCAGATGCTTGAGATTCTGGACGGAACCACGGCCAAAACGTGGAAGAAGGACGCCGAACGGCTCCGTGCGCTGGTCGCCGCGCAATGATGTGCCAAATTTTTTTGCGTCGGGCACGCAGCGAAGCCCCGGCCCTTTTGTTCGGGTTTTCTCAGCCATCATGCCCGTTGCCGTCCATTTTAACTGGCATTTTTGAACACGCCCTGCTACATTCTGAAACGTTTTGAATACTTATCAGCCTAGTATTTTCAGCGGAACGCTCGGGGAGTGAGAATACGCGACTCCAGGGGCACAAGGAGAATGAGTCATGACACTGCACGGCATTGAGATTTCGCGGGAGCGGATTGAGACCTTTTGCCTTGCCAACGGCATTCGACGTCTGGCGCTCTTCGGCTCCATTCTCCGCGACGACTTCCGGCCCGAGAGCGACATCGACGTGTTGGTCGAGTTTCACCCCGGTGTCCATGTCGGCTTGGCGTTCATCAGGATGCAGGACGAACTTTCGGTCATTCTCGGCCACACGGTGGATCTAAACACACCCGGCAGTTTGAGCAAGTACTTCCGGGCCGAAGTTATGAATGAAGCGGAGGCAGTCTATGTCGCGGCATGACGACACCATCACACTCCGTCAGATGCTCGACCATGTCGAGGAAGCGGTCGCCCTCACCAAAGGTCATAAGCGTGAGGACATCGAGACCGACCGTGTTTTCTTCCTCGCCACGCTGAAACTGGTCGAGATCGTCGGCGAAGCGGCCACCCGGATTTCCGAGCCCCTGCAGGCCGCTCACCCCGAGATCCCCTGGCGGGAGATCATCGGCACGCGCAATCATCTGATCCACGGTTACGACGCTGTGGACTACAGCATTCTTTGGGACATTGTGACGGGGGACTTCGCGCCGTTGGCCCTCCATCTCAAGGCTCTCTTGCCGAAGCAACCTTGATGACCCCGGAAATGATCTGGAATCGGATCGCGGCCTTTGAGAAGAGCGAATACCCCGACGAGGCGGCCGCAAAGAACTGCCAAGCTGAAGTCGAAGATTTGCTTGGACGTCTGAAAGGCGTGAAGCCCTCGACGGCACATAAGATTAGACTCTTATGTTTGACATGGGAGATAGAAACTTGGCTGATTGCCGATGACCGTGCAGTGAGAGCGCATCTCTCAACGGCAGCCCATAAATCAAAATTCAAGTGTAAAACTCCATTGGACAAGCACGATGCCAAAGCATTTCTCGACGGCGAATGCAAGAAGCACCGGGGGGATTATTGCGGATACGTAGACGTACGCGAGGCCATTAAGCTTTCACAACTCATACCTGACACGAATAAGGTGCGAAAAGTTCACTCATTCAAGCGTTTCGCGAACCTTGTTTGCGGCAATCCACTCGCCGACTTCCAACAGTGTGGGGATGTCTGCGACAATTTAGTTTACCAAGCGCATCAATTGGGACGCCGATAATGGCGATGCAGGCATAGGGGAAAAGCAATGAGCGCAAAACTTTTGTGCGCATCCCTTCATAAGGAACGGCCGCTCCATATCGTCGGTGATCCGGCCATCCTTCAGCGTCCGCTGGTCGCGTTGTTCTGTTCGGTCAAATGTCCCGGCAAGCTGATTCTCGAGACCTACGATCTTGCAAAACGTTTTCGTGACGAGGGCGTCACGGTCATCAGCGGATTCCATTCCCCGATGGAACAGGAGTGCCTGCGCATCTTGCTCCGCGCCCCACAGCCGGTGGTCTGGTGTCTCGCCCGGGGTCTCTACCGCAAAACCCCGACAAAGCCCGTCGACTGCCGCCCGGCGGTCGACGAAGGCCGGCTGATCATGGTGACGCCGTTTCCGGACACCGTGACGCACATCACAAAAGAGACCGCCTTGCAGCGCAACCGCTTGGTCGCCGAGTTGGCCTCCGCAGTCGTTGTGGCCCATGCCGCTCCCGGAAGCAAGATGGAAGCCCTGTGCCATGATCTCCTGGCTGGCGGCAAACCCATTTATACCTTCGACCATCCCGCGAACGCCGCGCTCATGCGTGCGGGCGCGAGATCCGTCAGCTTGCTGGACATTACGGAGCGGGCAGAGTCAAATGCCTAAACCCCCTGCCGGACACGATTATGGAAACTCAGTGCCAGAAGGAAAGAGAACCGGAACTTGAACTGATCATAGTAGACGGTGAGCCTTGCTACGCCTTCAAATGGAGTGATAAAACATCCGCGTGGCGGAGGGAGGTCAACTACGCAATTCGTCGACCACACGATGATGCCGTCACTTTTCTACTTATTGATTGCGCACCCCGCGTCCCAGAAGGAAGCCGTCTCAAATCCCTGACTTTTCAGGCGGGTGAAGCCAAGAGCAAGCGTGAAGGCTTCCGGCCGGCCAGAACTGAATGGTCCAATGGAGATGTCGACATCGGAAGTGAAGCCCGTATCTGTTTGACGGACACGATGCAAGCGTATAGGGAAGTGCCGACAATCCTAAAGAAGATGATTCTGCAATACGAGGACGGCAAACGGGAACTAGGAGACGCAATAACCCGAGTCGCATCCGCAGGCGACGCAACGCCAAATAGAGACGGGGCTATAGCCGATATGCTTGCAAGCATTGAAAAGAATTTGAGTGAGCTGGCGGTCGTCCCTGAAATTTTGGATGGCAATAAGCGAAAAATCCGAGATCAGGAAGAACGACTGGCTTTACTGAAGCAAGTGATAACTTCTTCGGTTCGAACCAGCCTCGAAAAAGCTGAACAAGGAATTGTACGGCGAAAAAACGATCTTTGCCTGTGCAACCTTAACGATGAGGAGTTGCTCCTTTTTCTTTTCCTTATCGGCTACCAATGGAAGAAGGAGCAAAAGAAGGTTTTCAGCAAACGCGACGTATGCTGGGTATTGGGTCTCGGCGACCCTCCGCACCCAGAAACCGTTTCAAGAAAACAGCTGGATCTTGAGAGTGCACATCCTGCGATCAAGTTACTTATTGGAAGTTTCCGGGCAATGAACGCAAAGGGTGAGAAACGCGATAAGCGAAGAGATATTAGTTATGATGGCATGAACAATGCGGAACGCCGAAGACTCAATCTGGATGATGCGGAAGACTCATAAATAGTGACCAACAGGATTGCATTGTGACAAAACCGTTGTGACGGCTTAAGTTATTAGATCCATGTAAAACTTTGGGGATAAGCGGGTTGCGCTATGCGCATCCCGCTTTTTGTTTTGTCAAATTGTGACAAGTCGGGACTTTATCTGGCGGGATAACAATATTTATCACGCCGGAAAGGTGACCCTATGATGACACAGACAAATCAGAACGAGCGTCTGCTGAAGTTCCTCCAAGCGCCCCCGGACAAGCAAATGGCGATTGACCGCATCCTCGACGGCAAATACCCGTCACGGGGTGATGCCCCTACCGGCCCTTTGCTCTGCGGGATGTCTCCGGCGGCAAAATACATTGGCGTCAGCCGGGCGACGCTCTGGCGAATGATCCGGGCGGGGCGGCTGGGCAGAGTTGAAATTCTTCCCGGCAGTTTTCGTGTGCGGCGAGCGGACCTTGAAGCTCTGGCCGCGGGAAAAGGGGGTGTTTCGTGAGCTTTGTTGTAACTACCTCCGCTATTCGTTGTAAGTTCCGAAATCTTCCGAACGCGACCTGCTTCAAGCGCCGCTGCCGCATTTGCGGTCGTCCGGTTTCAAAGGCCGTGACGAAAGGCCATTGCTTGTGCGGCAAGTGCGCTTCAGGCCGGACGCTGGATAAGGAGGTTCGGTAATGACCCCGACACCTCCTGCCAATGCGTTGGCCGCGCTCAAAGCCGACTGCGGGACGCCCGGCCAGACGGCGTCCGGCTATCCGAAAATCGTCCGGGCGTCGGACTTTGTGGCGACGCCGATCAAACGGCCCGCTGAGGTCATTCGCGGGGTACTCTACCAGGGAGGGAAAATGGTTTTCGGCGGGCCGTCAAAGGCGTACAAGACGTGGGACCTGATCGATCTTGGCCTTGCAGTCTCGACGGGCGGCGAATGGCTGGGTTTCGGCACAACGCAGGGCTTAACCCTCTATGTCAATCTCGAACTGATGGATTTCTCGGCACAGCATCGTCTGCGCGAGGTGGCGCGGGCGAGGGAGTGCAAAGTTCCTGACAACTTGCGTGTATGGAATCTCAGGGGGCACGTGTGCCCGCTGGCCGTACTTCTTCCGGAGCTGTTGAGCCAGATCGCGGGAGATCAGTATTCGTTAATCATCGTTGACCCTATTTATAAGACTATGGCTGGCAGGGACGAGAACGACGCCGGGGCTGTCGGGGAGGTTTGCAACGAGATAGAGGCGTTTGCGGTCAAGACAGGAGCGGCTATAGCTTTCGGGAGTCACTTCGCGAAAGGCAACGCGAGCCAGAAAAACGCGATTGACCGCATCTCAGGTTCGGGCGTATACGCCCGCGACCCTGATGCGATCCTGACCGCGACCCCGCTTGCCACCGATGGCGCATTTTCATTGGAACTGACGTTACGCGACTTTGCTCCCGTCGAACCGTTCGGCATCCGCTGGGAATACCCGCGGATGTTGCGGGATGAAACCTTGGATCCCGGTGACCTCAAACCGGCGAAAGTCGGGCGTGAGCCGGAAAATACAGTGCAGAACATCATGCAGCACATCGGAACATCCCCGCTATCGACGGGGGTATGGAAAAAACTATGCGTCGAGGAGTCGGGAATGAGCGCACGGACGTTCTATCGGCTTCGTAAGAAAGCCAAGGATGCGCGGCTGGTATTTCAGGACGGCGAGACTTGGATGGTAAAAAAGGTATCCCACAATGTGTAATGCCATAATGCCACAATGCCAGAAGGTTCTTCTGACACGCACCGTGCAGAATGCCGTTGTGCCATATACTTTAGTTATGGCACTGGCACAGCTAAAACATGTGGCACAGTATACAAAGGGAATCGAATAATGAACCCTGGGGTAATCACAAAATACCGCGATGGGTTGGCCGGGCTGGCCGGCGCGGTCGGACAGAGGAACGGGCGGCTGCTGGGGCTGGTGAGCCTGGGCATCATGGCGGGCTATGGCGATGACCGTATCTTTGACGAGGTTAAGGGTTCGAGCGGTACTCCGCCGCTTGAGGATCAGGAGATCCGGCATGCGTTGCAGACGGCCCGCCGGGACACAAGGCCACTGGACTCTACGCATTCGAAAATAAGGTGGAAGCCGCAGCCGAAGCCGCAGCCACCCCTGGGGGCGAGGGCGGCGGATTTTGTCGCCCGCATGATCGAAACCGGTGCGGGTTCAAGCGCATTGCCGTTTATCGACCGTAGTCCGGTGACGATACCCGGCGACCCGCGCCAACAGGCCCGGGCTTTCCTCGCCTCGCTGTATGAGGACCGCGACCTTCTGTTCATCGGCGAGACGACTGACAGGGGCGTGATCGGCGCGAACATCCGGACTGCCGGGGAATGGCGTGACGCGCTTGCCTTATCCACGTTGCCGCCCTTGGTTATCGCGAACCCGCTGACAGGGACAGAAGGCGTGACCAAGGAGAGCAAGCGGTCATTCAGGTGCGGGTCTTGCGTCGCGGCCTTCAGGTTCGCCCTGATCGAGTTTGACGGCATGAGCCTTTCCGACCAGGTCAACTTCTGGACAGGCGTGCTCGACACCGGGACTTTGCCGGTCCGGTCGCTGACGTTCAGCGGCAACAAGAGTATCCACGCGCTTGTCGAGATTGGCGCGGCAGACGCTGTCGCATGGCAAAAAAATATGGATACGCTTCTCTACGCGGTCTGCAATCCGAGCGCGTCGAAAGGGTATCAGGCAGATCGTGCGTGCCGGAACGCTGACAGGCTAACGCGTCTTCCCGGCGCCACTCGTCCCGACAAGGACGGCAAAGTGCAGCGTCTGCTTTATCTGAAAGGCAGGGCATGAGAAGCAATTCATACACGACACGATGTGGATATTCAACCTGTAAATATCAGGACATGCAGGCGGAAATCGACGCGCTATTTGTGAGGTTCTTTTGACGGTGTGTACAGGTAATTTTGTGGGTGAAGGCGTTGGCGTCCGGCCTTTGACGGGACGCGGTCAGGGAGGGAAGCGATGAGTACGATGAGAGATGACGGTGCGAAACGGCGGTTAACAATGGAGGTGGTGCCGCTCGGGGTGTATATGGACCGGGCGGTGGCTGCGGTGGCGGCTGCGGATGCGGCGATAACCATATCGGACGGCTGGGTCGAACTCAGAATCGAGGGGCTGTACGGCATCGAATTGTCGCGGATCACGGATCTTATGTGCCTGTTCGGGTGGGTGCTTCACCTGATCAAGAAGCCGTGGTTCACGCCCCTGCACGCCAGCAGATTCGTCAAAAAAATCTGCGCGCACAAGGGGTGGCCTGTTCCCCAGACGGTGGATTAGGCTGTTGATGACCCGGCGTGTATTGGGAGAAGGTGAATGTAATGGACACAAAGGAGGTGCATATGAACGGAATTGATAAGAGCGAAGACGGGAGATTCATGCAGGGGTATTCGGGCAATCCGGCGGGAAGGCCTAGAGGTGCTGTAACGGGGCGGTCGAAAATGCTCGGCGCGCTTGACCGGATGCTGGGTGAGGAAAAGAGCCTTGCGATCCTGGAGCAAGCTCTCAGGGCCACTCTGCGGAAAAGGCCGGTCTGGTTCTTCATGAACATCGTGATGCCGCTGATGCCCAAGGAGGCGAAGGGCTGTCTGGATGCCGGCGGCCGCGTGTTCGAGTGGCACAGCCTGCTGTCGGTTTGCGAAGACGCGAAATCGGCGGACGGGGACAGCCAGAAACCGGGAACGGCGGGATAAGCCCGCCATGCCTTAGTGTCAGCCGGGGGCCAGCCGAGAGAGAGCGCGAAGCGCGGCGCGGCTGAGCCCGCAGGCGACCCACAACCGCCCAGGTGCGGGTCCTGATCCGCCGATCTCAAGGGGGGAGTTGACATAACCGTTATGTCAGGCGGCGGGGCGGGCAACTCCAGCGTCGCATCAATCATGGCTGATTATGCGATGCGGAGCGT
>CAZXVN010000013.1:0-1910 GCA_964643945.1 uncultured Lentisphaeraceae bacterium
TGCGGATGTATGAACGGTACAAGACCATGATCCCGTGCAGCTTTACCACGCTCTGGGAGCATTATGACCGCTGGTGGGCTTCGCGCATCGATGCCTTTGACGCCGGCTCCTCGCTTAACCACGGATGGAATCCGCCAGCCATCTTTCTGTCTCAAACCATCGCGGGCGTCTCGCCGGAAGCGCCGGGCTGGGCCCGGTATCACGTCTTGCCCAAGGAAGCCTTCCTGACCGCGATCAAGGTCGTCGTTCCGTCCATCAAAGGCACGATCACGGTGGACATGAAAAAGACCGCGGCGGATTACACCTTGACCTTGACCTCTCCCTCGAACACCACCGCGATCGTGGGGATCCCCAAAGGCTCCTTCTCGAAGCTCAGTTCGATCAAGGTGAACGACACCACGGTCTGGAACGGCACCTACAGCGGAGGGGTTCCCGGGGTCACCTGGAACGGGGAGGACGCCGGCTATGTGAAATTCAACCTGGCGCCGGGCACATGGAAAGTCGCCGGCTTGGGCAGTCTGCCGATGACTTCTCCCAAGCCGCCGCCTCCGCCGCCTGCGAACAACGCGGCGCTCGAGAAGAACGGGTGGACGGCTTCGGCCTCCGTGCCGGACGGCGTGTGGAAGTACAACGGCGCCCCGCTCGATGTGTCCGCCGCCAATGCGATTGACGGGGATCATTGGACCGGCTGGCGGGATATGACGGCGACCAACCAGTATTCCGGCCAGTGGTTCCAGGTCGACATGAGAGCGCCGCAGACGTTCGACACGATCATGCTCGATAACACCTGGGCGCTGTGGGACTCGCCGGACAAGTACGCGGTATCGGTTTCCAATGACGGCACAAACTGGGGTGCGCCCATCGCGGCCGGCGTCGGGCAATTGGGAATGACCGCCATCTCTTTCCCCGCACAGACCGCGCGGTATATCAGGATCACGCAGACCGGAAACAACACCCTTTATCATTGGTCGATTTATGAACTGGACGTTTACAAGAGAACGCGGGGCGGCGGTAACGGCGAATAAGCCTATAGCCCCTGGGCAGCAAGGATACTTTTTAACAACCCCTCTTGAACAGCATCCGGAAAAACACAAGCATAAACACCCGGTAAAACATGAACACAAAAAGCATCATGACAAGCGCCCTTGCGGCCTGGTGTCTGGGCAGCGCCCTGGGCGCGGGGCAACCGGTGAAAGGCGCCAGCCCCGCTGGCATCGCCGGCGATTTTGCCAAGCCCCCGCTGAGGTATCACACGACCCCGCTCTATTGGCTGAATGGCAAAATCAGCAATGACGTTATCGACTCCCAGTTGACCAATTTCCGAGACAAGGACGGCTATGGCAGCGTTGCGATCCTGCCCTTCACCGAATGGCATGAGCCCGAATTTATGGAAAAATACGGGCACCTGCTGGACAAGCTTGACCAACTTGGCATGTGGGCGATTTTTTGTGATGACCAGAACTTTCCCTCGGGAACGGCCGGGGGCGAAATCAGCAAAGCCTATCCCGGATTCACTTCCCGTCAGGTCAACAAGGCCGAACAGGACATCACCGGCCCGCTGGATTATCAGGCGGATGTGCCCGCCGGCACCCTGATGGGTTGCGTGGCTATGAACAACAGCGACCATGCGCAGCGGATCGACATCTCCGCAGGCGTCAGCAAGGGCAAGCTCTCCTGGAAGGCTCCCGCCGGAAATTGGAAGATCATGATGTTTTCCTCGCGCCGGGATTTCGCAATGAACCGGAAAGACCCCAACATCGTCCTCGATTATCTCAATCCGGAAGCGGTCGACAAATGGATCAGCCTGACCTACCAGCGGTTTTACGACAAGTTCCCGACTCATTTCGGCACGACCATCAAGAGTTCATTTTACGACGATATCTCTCTTTATCCTGTCTCTTATACACATC
>CAZXVN010000014.1:0-2191 GCA_964643945.1 uncultured Lentisphaeraceae bacterium
CTTTCCCTACACGACGCTCTTCCGATCTCTAAACAGAAAAAACACGGTCATCACAACATACAACGCCATGATGGCAGTCGAAAAAAGCCCCGTCGAGAAATCATAGACATGCACGAGCAAAGGCATCCACGCCACCTCGACGCGAACCGAGGGCACCCATGCCAGAATCGCCGCATACACCACCATCGGCACGCCGCCGCACAACAGCAGCGAACTCACGGCCGTCGCCGCTTGATTGCGGAAAAACACGGAAATCATCGTTCCCGCCGCACACCACGTCGAGGCTTGCAGGAACAGGATAAAAAACGTGGCCACAAAGCCGGCCGCACGGACCGTCCCTTGCACGGGGACAGACAGCGCAGGCAGAATCAGCACAGGCACGCTCAGCGACACTAGCAACGCCACCACCATCACGGTCATGGCCGACAAAAACTTGCCGATCACCAGGTCCCTCTCGCGGATCGGCGAGGACATCAGCAGATCGATCATCCCTGTCGAGCGCTCCTCTGCAAACAAACGCATGGTGAGCACCGCGCTCAGGATCGGCAGCCAGGGCGCGATCGAAAGGCCCCAGATACTCTGAATCTGCAAAACACTCCCCTCGTTGCGCCGTAACGTCATGACAAACGTCCAGCCGAACGCCGCCAGAAACGCCGTAACCGGCACCCCGCAAGAGAACGCCCCGCGAAAGGCCCGCACCTCACGCAACCAGGTCACTTGTATGGCCGTCATGGGCTCGCCTCCTCAACCGTTTCAGCGGGCATCTGTTGCTCCAGCAGGCGGTTCAGTTCCGCCCGGGTGTAGTCGCTGGTCCGGTACATCGCCATGACGCGGCTCTTGCCTAACACCAAAAAACGTGTGCACCAATCCAGCATCTCATTGATTTCATGCCCGGCAACGATGACCGCCGCCCGCGATGATGCCGCCGTCAACACCGCCGCCGTTTTCTTGCGCTGACAAACATCGAGCCCCGCCAGCGGGTCGTCCAGCAGCAACAGTTTGGGATGTTGCACCAATGCGTCAGCCAACCCCACGCGCTTGCGGTATCCGTAAGACAACAGGCGGATGCGCATTCTAGATACCTCCTCCAGCCCGCACATTCCCAACGCCTCACTCACTCTTTTGCGCACACGCATCGAGCGCTCGCCCTTGAGCCGCACACGGTAGGTCAGATAAGACTCCACGGTCATGTCACTGTAGAGCGGACAATGCTCGGAGAGATAACCGATCCCCCGACGGTATTTGATCGGACGCAGCAACGGATTGACGCCGTCCAACCGCACGCTGCCGGAATCCTGCATCAGCAGACAGGCCAGCACCCGCAAAAGCGTGGTTTTGCCCGTGCCGTTGGCACCCGTCAGTGCGAGGATCTCACCGGGTGCCACGTCAAACGTGATGTCATTAAGCACCGTGTGCCGCCCGTAAGAAAAAGTGATATGGTCAACTTCAAGCATGGCTCACGACCCGTCCGTCCCCTGCGCCTGCGGCACGCAGAACGGCGCAAGGACGACCTCCAAAACCCTTCTGCGCTCCGCCAGCATCACCTCGTCGCGCGCCTCAACAATCAGCCGAAGATAGGGCTCCGTGTTGGACTTGCGGATGTTCAGCCACCACGCCGCATACTCGATCCGCACCCCGTCGAAATCGTAACGCGCCAGCGGCGTACCGAAAACCGCCAACGCCGCCAACACCGCTGCGATCGCCCCGTCTTTGTCTGAGATCCGGTAATTCAGCTCGCCGGAGTTGGCATACCTGCGGATCGGGGCCATCAACACGCTGAAGGGTTTCCCCTGCCGCTGGGCGTCGGCAAGAGCCGCCAACACCAGGAGCGCCGCCAGCTCGCCTGAGTCGCAACAATAGAAATCACGGAAATAATAGTGCCCAGCCAGTTCACCGCCGCACACCGCGCCCGTCGTGCGGAGCGCAACCTTGGCAAACGCGTGGCCGACCTTGCCCATGACCGTTTTCGCCCCGTCCGCCTGCAGCGCCTCGATCGCCCCGCGCGAGGTGCGAACATCGTGGATCACGGTGGCGCCCGGCTCACGCGCAAGAAACGCACGGGCGATAACCGGTATCAGATAATCCGGCTGCACAAACGCGCCCTGCTCGTCTACGAACATCACCCGATCCGCGTCGCCATCGAAAATCACCCCCGCATCCAGACCCTGCGAGGTCACCACGTCCATCAGTT
>CAZXVN010000015.1:0-5391 GCA_964643945.1 uncultured Lentisphaeraceae bacterium
TCTTTCGTCGTTCGTTTCCACGCCCATCGCGGACAGAGGAGTTATCCACAACCCCGCCAAAGGGCCTTTACCGGCCCGTCGGCGGGGCTGTGGGTAACTCCGTCATCTTTGTTTACCCATGAATTCTGGTGAGGAGCCAAAGATTTGAATGCCTCCCGCTCGGAACTCAAGGCGGAGCAGGACAAGCTCTGGAAGATGGCGGCAAACACCTTTTCCCTGCTCGGGGAGGCACGCGTGACTGAGCGCGGCATGGAGCTGGCCTTTTTCGGCGACGTGCCTCCATGGAACAAATTGGGGCTCTCACCGGACACCGACTTTTCGAGCTTAGAAAGCGTGCTGAAGATCATGCATCCCGACGATGTTGAACCGTACCGGCTCTGTGTTGAGAACTCGGTAGAAACGGGAGCCCCCTTTCAGGTCGTCTACCGCTTGTCTGATGGCCGGGGCGGGTGGCGCTGGATGAAGGCCCGCGCCTGCTCGCTGGAGGAACGTGACGGCAAGCATGTGCGGTTTCTGCATGACACGATTGACATCACCGAGCAGAAGCACGTTGAAGAGGCGCTCAGAAAGACAGTTGCCGAGCTCGAGCAGTTGAAAGCGCAGTTGCAGAAAGAGAACCTGTTCCTGCGGGAAGAGATCAACAGGGACGCGGCTGACGTAGAGATCATCGGACGGAGCGCGCCCCTGGCCCGCGTGCTGGAACAGGTGGCGCTGGTGGCGGCCACCACATCCACCGTCCTGATCAGCGGCGAGACCGGCACAGGCAAGGAGCTGGTGGCCCGCGCCATTCATCAGGGCGGCAACCGGAGGAAACAACTTTTTGTCGCCGTCAATTGCGCCGCGATGCCGGCGACCCTGGTTGAAAGCGAGCTGTTCGGCCACGAGAAGGGCGCGTTCACCGGCGCCGTCGCCCGCCGCGCGGGCCGCTTCGAGCAGGCCGACGGCGGCACGCTTTTCTTGGACGAGGTGGGCGAGCTGCCGCTCGAGACCCAGGCGAAGATGCTGCGCGTGCTGCAGTCGGGCGAGTTCGAGCGTGTCGGCGGCGGGCCGCCGCTGAAGGTCAGCGTCCGTATCATCGCGGCGAGCAACAGCGACCTGGAGCAGGCCATGCGCGACGGGCGCTTCCGCCGTGACCTGTATCACCGGCTCGCGGTCTTTCCGATTCACCTGCCACCGCTGCGCGAGCGCCCCGAAGACATCCCGCTGCTGGCGGCCTACCTGGTCACGCGCAAAGCCCGCCAGCTCAAGCGCAGGATCGAGCAGATCCCCGACAACGTCCTGGCCCGTCTGACCGCCTACGACTGGCCCGGCAACGTGCGCGAGCTCGATAACGTCCTCGAGCGCGCGCTCATTCTCTCGCCGGGAACCACGCTGACGCTGGAGGCGATCCACCTGCGCCCCGTCTCCCCGGGCCAAACCCCGAGGCGCCCTCTGCGCCACGAGGCCGCGCCCGAGGCTGGCGCGGGGGACACGCTGCAGGCGTGCGAGCGGGCGCACATCCTGAGCGTCTGCACGTCAACCTCCTGGAAGATCAAAGGGCCCGGCGGCGCTGCGAAAATCCTCGGCCTCAACCCCGGCACGCTCTACTCGCGCATGAAGAAATTGTCTGTCCGGCGACCGTAAACAGGAAACGGGGCTATAGGGCACCGCGCAGGATCATTTTCTCTTTTTCCTGTTAGAAAGACACAGCGGCTTTGACCCACACATAGTCGCCTTCGAGGCGGTTTTCGGTCTCCAGTTCCCTTAGCCACTTCAGCTCGAACAAGAGGTTGTGGTCACCGATTTTGGTGATATAGGACACGACCGGGCCGACGCCGGCGGTCTGGCCCTCGAAGCCGCCCAGTTTGGCGCCAGGGCCGCTATCGCCGTTGATCTGCTGGTAGTAGAAGCCGTTGGCGCCGACGCCGGCGAAGCCCTTGCCAAGCGGCAGGTGTTGGGCCACCGTCATATCGGCATGGGCCTGCTCGCCGGTTTGGTAATCGGTGTCCTGGTTCTCGGTGTTGAAGTCCACACCTGCAAACGTCGAGACCTCGATGCCGTTCTTGCTGCCCAGATAGCACATGGACACGCTGGGCTCCAGCGTCCAGTAGTTCTTGCCGAGGTTCGCCAGCTGGTATTTGTCATACTCGCCGGTCGGCGCATAGACGCCGAGGCGGGTGTCGTACGTGATGTCGCCTTTTTTCCAGACCAGAATAAACGGTGCCGCGTAAATGTCGCCGAGGCCTTCGGCGCGGTCCGAAACGCCGCCTTTGAGCGTCCTGCCCCGCGGCCCGGTGATGGCTCCTGAAACGTCGATGTCGAGACGGGCGAAGGGGATCGCCGCTACTGCCGCATACCGTCCGCCAAGAATTTCGTATGCGCTTTGGTAAACCAGCGCATGGATGTCGGCGTAAGAGGTTGCTTTGACATCGGACACAATGTTTCTTCCAATGGGAATCTTCGTGCTGCCAGAAACATCGCCTCCATAATAGACGAACTGGTTCACATAGGCAAAGCAGGGCTCGTACGGCAACACGTCAATGAACGATGCCGACGCGCCGGGAGAGTAATGCCCGCTGCTCGCCTCTTCGGCGATCGAAGGCACAGCCAGCGCCGCGCCAGAAAGAATGAGAACGAGACGACTACATAGTTTCATGCTGAAATGCTTCCTTTTGAGGGTTAAACGCCTGCCTGTCTGTCAAGAGCCACCGGACGATCAACAGAAAAAAACCGCTTCTACCCTTCCTCTGGCGAGGTGAATATCGAGCCTTTTTTACTGCAGTTGTCATTTTGCAAGATCAAGATTTACAAGTCAATCCCTGATTTTCTCGCAGGGTCTTCTTCAAAGGCACAAGTGTTGCAGTGCCGGGACCGCATCATCGGCCCCGTGCTGGCGGCCACAACCACGAGCAGAGCAGAAATCATTTTGCGTTTAACCATGTAGCCTCCAAACGTGCTCATTGTGCCGAAAGTCTCCTGGCAGCGGCCATCGAGTCCCGGAGCGCCTCCAGCGGCTGCTGCGAAACCGTGATGAACCCGCTGTGCGGACTGTCCAGCGAGTTGATCAGCGCGATTACGATGGAGAACGCGAGGGCCAGCACCGGCGTCATCCAGGATCGTCGTGAGCCCGCGATGGCCGTCTGGTAGCCGAGCCCGATCATGCCCAGAATCACCAAGGCATAGAGCACCACCCAGATGCCGGTCGGTATCCGCGCTTGCATCACGGCAACCCGCGACGAATGGAAATCGATCACCGCGTTCAACGAATCTATATAAAGGGCGGCGACATCCGAATTCATATCCTTGCGCGCATTCGCGACCGCCATGCCCCAGAGCTGCCGATGAATCCGGTCTGTCGCGGACAGGGCTTCTTGCAAGGCACCGCGTTCACGGGTCTGCGCCGCCCTCAGGCGTGCGCCCACATACTCCCTGAAAAGCGCAGCCGCCTTCTCACGGTCCGCTTCCGGAAGGAAGTCAGACCGCAGATAGGCCGTGCCGATCGCATTGGCCTCATCGCGCACCAGCGTCTTGCGGGCGTCGTACCGGTCCGTCACGATCCCGAAAGTGAACGCCAACATGAAGGCCAACAAACCGAGGATAGAACCTGCGATGGTGGATGCGGACGACTCCTTCTCATCCGACGAGTGCCGAAGGAGTTTCACGCCCAGCCGGTGGCCGCCTTCTATGGCGGCAATTACAATAAGGAGGGTTGCCGAAAAACCTCCAAAAATAATCAGTCCGTCCATGTTCATTCAAACCTCATGTTCCTGCAAAAAAGTCTTTGTACCTGCCCTTCATTTGTTTCTCATGATACCTTCTCCCCAGACCGTCATCAACTTCCAAAACGCGTTCTCCTCACGGGCGGGTGCGATTCCGTTTTGCCTTCTGTCTCGCACGGACAAATGAGGCCGCTCCTATGCGCTGGACGTTTTCACGAAGGCGTCCACCTCATCGGCCAAGGAGACAGCCCGGTTTAGCCCGCCGAGCCGGGCAGCCACGCCGTCGCGGCGCAGGCGGTCCCGCACCGAGGCGTGTCCCTCCACAGCCTGCATGCGGATGCCGTCGGCGGCGAGTTCATCGGCCAGTCCCGCCAGCGTGTGCGCGCTTTGCATGTCCACATAGGGCGAGGCGGAAAGATCCAGGATGACAAGCTGGGGAGGCGTGGGTTCGGCACGCGTACGTTCCAAGATCTGGTCGCGCACATGGTCCACGTTGAAATAGACCAGGTCCGACTCGGGGCGGAAGATCAGCACGCTGGGAATCGGCTCGTTATCCGGATGCCGCTCGCGGTCGGAGAAGCGCCGCGTGCCGGGAATGCGGCCGAGCAGGGCGACATGGGGCCGGGAGGCGCGCCGGATCAGTTGCACGAGCGAAATGACGGCACCAATCAGCACGCCGCGCAGCAGGCCTGAGCCCAGAACGCCCAGAAGGGCCGCCATCGCCACGACAAACTCCGGGCGATCAACGCGCCAGAGCCGCTTGAGGGCGGAGAGCTTGAACAGGTCTGCCACGGCCACCAGCACCACCGCTGCCAAAACCGGCTGGGGCAGCGCATGCAGCAGGTGCGACAAAAAGAGCAGAACCACGAGGATGCAACCGGACGCGATGACGCCGGACAGCGGCGTACGCGCACCGCCGTCTTCGTTGACCACGGATTGCGACAGGCCCCCGCTCACGGGATAGCCATGACCGAGCCCGGCGGCCAGATTCGCCGCAGCCAACGCGGCGAACTCCTGATTGGCATCGAGGCGCCCGCCGTGCTTCGCGGTGAACATGCGGCCGATGGCCGCCGTCTCCACGGCACCCAGCAGAAAACAGGCGAAGGCCAACGGCAGCAGCGTGTTCAAATCCGACACGTGGATATCCGGCAGGCCCACGGGCGGCAGCCCATACGGCACGCTGCCGAGCGATGCCACGCCAAACGTTTCGAGGCCGAGCAGCGACGACACCATGATGCTGCCCGCCACAACGAGCAAGGCGACCGGCTTGTTCTTGAGAAACACCTTGCCCAGCACGAGCAGAACCAGTGCGGCAGCCCCGATGCCGAACGACGCTAAATTCGCTTCATGCAGATGCTTGATAAACTGGGCGCTGTTCGCCCAGAAATCGCCATACGCGACACTGTGGAAGCCGCAGAGCTTAGGCGCCTGCGTGCTGGCGAGAAAGAGCGCGACCCCGCATTTGAAGCCGATCATGACTCCTTCGGAGATGAAACGGACGATGGCGCCCGCCTGAACCAGCCAAGCCACAAACGCGAGCACCGCGACCAGCAGGGCCGTGCCAGATGCCAGCGCGCCGAAACGGGAGACGTCGCCGCCCGCCAATCCTCCGAGCGTGGATCCGATGAGCAGCGAGATGGCCGAGGTGACGGTAATGGACGTGTATCTCGAACTGCAGAAGAGCCAGAACGCC
>CAZXVN010000016.1:0-3042 GCA_964643945.1 uncultured Lentisphaeraceae bacterium
ACAAACAGATTGGACGGGCACCTGCTTTTCTGCTAACTTTCTGACGAATTGTCATCCGTCAACTGACAGGGGAGGTGAAGAATGCTACCGGATTTACAGGCGAGTGTGATGTGCGATGACGTGCGGCAGGAACGGAACGGCAAGTTTATGCTAATCGGCATTTTCGACGGGCTGGTGCAAGGGGTGAATCAGCCGGTCTGTTCCCGCATCTGTCTGATGAACCGCTGGTGCGCGGGCGAAGGAACCTTCACCCAGCGGACACGTATCATCGCGCCGGACGGCTTTACGGTGGTGGCTGAGGGGCAACCCGTCCCGATCACGTTGTCGAACGATCAGCAGATCGCGACGACCGTCGAGGTCTTCATGAACCTCACCTTTCTTCAAGCGGGAGCGCACTGGGTGGAAATCCTTCTGGATCAGCAGCTCCGGATGCGCTATCCCTTACACGTGCGCAAGGTCCAGCCGCCGGCACCGCCCGAAGGTCATCAAAAAGCCCAATGACTATTGGTTTTTGACAAGTCAGGCGCTAGAACATGCGGATCAGCAGGCCTTCCGGCGGCACATTGACCGTTACCGTCCCGGTGACTGCCGCGCCGTGCTCGTCAGCCACGGTATAGGTGAACGTGTCGGCGAATCCTCTGCTGGGGCTGCGCGGAGGCGTATATCCGATCATGCCGCTCGCCCAAGTGACCGTGCCGCCCATAGACCCTGTCGTGCCCACGGCTGTGAGCGTAAGCGTGTCGCCGTCGGGATCAAAGGCGGAAGCGAGCAGGTCGGCTTCCGGCATCGTGCTGAGCCCGCCCCTGACCCCAATCATCGTGACCGCATTCGTGATGACCGGCGCCACATTGAAGGAGATCCAGTTCCAGGTCAGCACCGCATTGTCCGCCACCGTCATGGCAAAGGCGTTCGTTGATCCGCTGAACGGCGCGTTGCCGGACATCGCCCACCCGGTGCACACGTACTGCGTCGTGCCCGCATACACCGAAGCCGTTACGCTCGGATTAAGCAAGGTTCCCACCGCATTGGTATGTATCCCCACGGAGGGCGTCGCCGTGCCATACGCCGACACGACTTGTAATGTCTTCGTCGCGAGGTTCAGCACAAGCGGATCTGGCGTCGCCTTGATTTTCACTAGGGCGGGGCCTATGTCATAATAGACATCAGCTGCGATGGACTTTGATCCCGACACACCTGCCGGGACGCTGACGTCGTACATGATCACAACCGGATTCGGTAAATAAAAAGACGTTAATGCGATATAACCACTTGGATCAAGATATGGACCGCCATCGCCCCTCGCATTTGTCACTGTCCAGCCTGATGGCACTTGCGGGTACCAAATGAATTGATACAGACTTGAACCGGTGGGATAAACAAACGTGTTGGTAACTGTAATCGTCCCTGGAGAAACATACCCATTACAAAAATGGGTGGCGGTTTGGCTCCACACGCCTGTCACAGCAAACATAACAACTAACATCGTTGCTTGGCCCAAACGCAGTAGATGTCGATTCACTTTCATTCTGCAATTCCTAATTGTATACGCTTCTCTAGAATGGAATTCTCCGCCACTAATCACTATGGCCCTACGTCATACCCGTCTGGAGTGCTCTCCGTCACATTGGTGCCATGATATGCGCCCGTTCCTGTCCGCCAATACTTAAGCACTCTCTGAGCCTCGAAAACATCAATCTTTCCGTCAGGCACCTTACTCATTGGCGACGTCTGGTAGTCTGCACTGTGAAATCCCGCATCATTGCTTCCTGATCCGACATCATAACCGTCAGGAGTATTGTCGGTCACGCCGGTATAATGATAATAACCAGTCCCCGTCCGCCAATACTTGAGTAATCGCTGTGCTTCAAATACGTCTATCACCCAGAACGGTGCCCGATAGTCGGCGCTGTGGTAACGTTTCAGCAACAGAGGATCTGGCTGAACGGGTATTGTCAGCGTATCGATCATGTTCGTCATGCCAAAGGTCACGCTTGCACTCAGGGAGTTGGTCACCAGTTGATTACCTGGCACACCCAATGTGTAAGAGAATATTAGCGGATTGGCTGACGTTGTACCAGTCAGGAACACAATGTTTGTGCCGTCACTACTAGACGGAGTCCCGTCGCCTGCCACCGAAACAATCGTCCACCCCGTAGGCAATGTCGGTGTCCATGTCAGCGACACTAATTGGTTATCGACTGGATAAGCAAAGCTATTGCTGACACTGTTCTTGCCCGAGGAAGGCGAATGGAACCCGTTGCAGGCCTGCGTGGTACGAACATCAGGAAGCAGGATGTCGGCCGTTGTGGTCGGGGCGTCCGCCAACGAGAGCGTGTAGTTGCCGGCTGCCCCACCGGTCAGCGAAGAGGAGGGCGACAGGCTCACCGTCTTGTCGGCTCCGACGTCCTTGCTGTCAAAAACCGCCACGGGGTTCAACGACACATCGTCCCCCATGACAGGCGTGCTCAGCGACAAAGTGCTCGAGCTGATCACCGCCGCACGCGTGCCGTCATACACCTTGTCCGACGCCGTGAAGCCGCCGCTAACCGTCAACGTGGCCTTGGTGACCGTCAGCGCCTTGTCCATATCGAAGGCGGCGTCCTTGTAGACGTCATCGCCCGTGATGGTCACCCGCACATCGTACACGCCGACATTCGTCACTGCAGCCAGCCACGGGCCTGATGGGCCGTCCGCCTTGTAGAGAAGATTGGGCGAGAGCGTCCCGCCGCTGATCACTGGCGTGTTGGCATCCTGCTTCGCCCCGTTGTAGATGTTGGTCTTCGGCTCGAGCGTGCAGACCGGCAGCCCCTTGACATGCACCGTGATCGCCTCGCTGGCGGTCAGGTTCAGCGGGTTGCCGCCGCTGTCCGTCACAACGACCGAGAAGGTGTAGTTGCTCGAGCCCTGCGCCTCCGTCGGCGTCCACGTGAAAATGCCGTTCGTGTTCGTGATCGTCGCCCCGTCCGGCGCTCCCTGCAGGCTGAACGCCAGCGTCTGCGCGGGCCGGTCTTGATCGGTGGCCGCCGCCTGGAAGGACAGCAG
>CAZXVN010000017.1:0-7244 GCA_964643945.1 uncultured Lentisphaeraceae bacterium
GATGATGTGGTGGTCCTCAACGGTCATTGGCATGTCCTTCGACTTGTGCCGGTCGCAACTGCTGTCCACGATCTGGGAGCGGCCGAGGAGGTCGTAGACCTGGGTGCTGCCGCAGGAGTGGCGGGCGATGGCCGCGGCAAGGCGGCGGTTGGCGCTGGTGTCGCCGTGGCGGTCGGGAACGGGGATGAGGTTGGCGGGCGTCCAGAACAGGTGCGCCATTTCTGTGGCGGCCTGGTCGACGAGGTCCTGCGGGCAGTCGGGGGACTTGAGCAGGTAGGAGAGGGCGCGGGTCTCGCGCTCCTTCTGCGTGAGCGCGCGGCCTTGGCGCGGAGAGACGTAGCGCCTTGCGGCGCGGGTTTTCCTATCGGCGCAGGAGCTTTTCATGATGCCTCCGGGGGAGAAGTAAGAAGTTAGAGGTTAAAAGTAAGAAGGTGGGAGTCGGGAGCGTGTCCCAGCCGCCTGAACCCCTTCGCAGGGAGCAAGGGGGCAGGAGGCGGGGGACGCGGGACGCTTCGGGGTACGGGTCACGCGGACGAGCTTTTTGCCGCCTGGGGCGGACGCCGGGATACCGGCTCAAAATTCTAAGTCCGCGTTGACCCGCACCCGCTCCGCTTTTAAGTTGGCACTGCCCGCCTGCACCTCGCTTCAATATCCGCCCTGACCGCACCCGCTCCGCTTTTGGAGGTTGCCTGCCCGCCTGCACCTCGCTTTTAAGAGGGGTGCGCCTTGCCCGGCACCCCTTCGCTTTTGGTCAACTCGGCACGCCTGCGCCTTTTTGCAACTGCGTGTTGTGATTCAGGGGCGGGGCTGGTAAGCTGGGCCTGTTGACGTGGAAGAGCGATATGGGCAGAAGAACGGCATATATGCGGTTTTGGGCGATGACAGTGCTGACCGCCGCCGCGCTGCAGGCTGATGCGGCGGCTCCGACGTGGTCTGTCCGCGCCTGGCAGTCTGACGCGGGGCTGCCGGACAACACGGTCGTGGGGATCGACCAGACACCAGACGGCTTCCTGTGGGTGGCTACGAAAACGGGGCTGTCGCGTTTTGACGGCGTGCAGTTCCGGGAGTTCCCGGTGCTGGCGGAGGGGCTGCCGGCGGAGGTGCTCAAAGACCTGACGGCCGACCGGCGCGGCCGGCTGTGGGTCGCGCTCGGCCGGCGGACGGTGGTCTGCTTAGACCCGGGGCGGCCTTCGACGGTCTTCAATCTGGAGCGGGGCCGGCCGGATACGGGAACCGGCGCGATGGCGGTGGACGGCGAGGGCGCCGTGTGGATCTCCTATTTCGGCGGCGAAGTGTTCCGCATCAAAGACGGGCGGGTGCGCCTGTTCACCGCAGAGGACGGCTTGCCTGAGGGCGGCAACTGCGACTGGGCCGAAGAGCCGGGCGGACGCCTGTGGTTTGCGCGGGCCGACCGGGTGGGGGTCTTTCGGGAGGGCCGGTTCCTCCCCTTGGCGCAGATGAATGTGGCGCGGATCACCGCCGCCCGCTCCGGGGGCGTCTGGATCTACACGAAGGATCAGATCCTGAGGTACACCGAGGGCGGCCTGCGGGTGAAGGCCGGGACTCCGCCGGAGGCGTTGGCCCGCGCGAGCCCGACGGTTTTCCACGAAGACCGGGCCGGCCGGTTGCTGATCGGAACGAGCGAGGCGGGCCTGTTTAGCTATGACGGCACAAACTTCACGACGGTGGCGTCGTCGCACCAGACCCTCCTCAGCCTGAAGGAGGATCGCGAGGGGAACGTGTGGCTCGGCACGCGGGGAGGCGGCCTGAACCAGTTGAGGCCCCGGGTGGCGGAGCTGATGGCCACCGGCTCCGGCAGCTCGCTCGAAGCCGTGCAGTCGGTCTGCCAGGACACGGACGGCGTGCTGTGGGCGGTCGTCTGGCAGAAGGGCGAGGTCTTGCGGAGCGCAGGTCAGGGCTGGACGCCGGTGACCGCCAGCGAGGGGTGGGCCTTGTCCGACAGTGGCGGGCGGACACCCCTGCACGCGCAGAGCGTGGCCGCCGACCCCCGGGGGGGCGTCTGGATCGGCACGCAGTACAACGGGCTGCACCATTGGCGGAACGGCGTCATCGTCGACAGCCTCGTCGAGGCGAACGGCCTGCGCAGCAACCGGGTGAACGCGCTGCTGGCGACGGCCTCCGGCGGGCTCTGGATCGGGAGCGGCTTCGTCGAAGAGCAGCAGCAATCCTTGCAGCGGTGGAGGGACCGCCAGTTCCTGACCTTCAGCCTGCCCGCCGGCAGCGGGCCGGTTGTGGCCTTGGCAACGGACGCCGCCGGCGACTGCTGGGCGGCGACCGCCAGGGGGCTGTTGCTGCGGGTGCGCGGGGATGTCCTGACGGACGAAACGGAGAGCATCTCGGCGGGCATGATCCGCTGCCTGCTGGGCACGCCGGACGGCAGCCTGTGGATCGGCACGGGCGGCCAGGGGCTGGGCCGGCTGAAGGACGGTCGCTTCAGCCGCTGCCAGAAGAGCCACGGACTCTACGACGATTACATTTCCAACCTGCTGCCGGATGGGTTGGGCCGGCTGTGGCTCGCCGGGAACAAGGGCGTTTTCAGCGTGAACCTGAAAGGCCTGGACGATTTTGCGGAGGGTCGGGCGACGCGGGTGAGATCGGTGGTTTATCGCCAGAAGGACGGGCTGCCGGGCTTGCAGGCGAGTTTTGATTCCTGGCCGGGCGCGCTCCGCAGCGCGGACGGCCGACTGCTCTTCGCCATGCAGACCGGGGTTGCCGCCGTGTATCCCGACGCCATCCACGAGAATCCGACCCCGCCCCCCGTGGTGATCGAGGGTGTGAACGTCGATGGAAAACCAGTGGCCGCTTACGGCGGGATCGGAGGCGAGGCGGGGCAGAAGCCGGAACAGCTCGAGTTGAGCCGGGGCGGCGCACGTCTGCGGATTCCCCCCGGCGGCCGGCAGGTCGAGTTTCTCTTCACGGCGTTGAGTCTCATCAAGCCGGAAAGCATCGAGTTCAAGTATCGCTTACACGGACTGGACGCGGACTGGGTCGAGGCGGGTACGCGACGGTCGGTCACCTATTCTCAGCTCCCGCCCGGGCATTACCGGTTCGAGGTGTCCGCCTGCAACAGCGACGGGTTGGTCTGGAACACGACCGGAGCGTCGCTGGATCTGACCGAAGAGCCGTATTGGTGGGAGACGGCTTGGTTCCGGCTGGGCGGCTCGCTGTTGTCCTTGGGCTTGTTGGCGGGGGGTATCCTTCTTGTGGCGCGGCGCAAAGACCGGCTCAAAATAGCGCGTCTGGAGATGGTGCAGGCCACGGAAAGGGAGCGCGGCCGCATCGCCGCAGACTTGCACGACAATCTCGGGGCAGATCTAACCCAGATCGGGCTGTTGAGTGAAAGGGTTCGGCGGCATTTGGACAACCGGGAGGAGGCCTGTCAGCAGTTGGATAAAGTGTTCGCCGCGACGCACGCGCTCTCCCGGCAACTGGACACTGCGGTCTGGGCCGTCGGCCCGGCCAACGACACGCTGGAAAGCCTTGTTCAGCATCTTAGCAAGTACGTCCAGGAAACCCTTGTGCTTGCCGACCTCCGTTGCAGGCTGGAGGTGCCTGCGCAGATGCCGCCGGTGGCGCTCTCCGCCGCCGCGCGCAACAACGTGTTCTTTGCCGTCAAGGAAGCCCTTCACAATATCATCAAGCACGCTGGCGCCACGCTCGTGACCCTGCGCGTCCTGCTCCGGCCCGGCGTGTTGGTGGTGGAGGTTGAGGATGATGGCCGGGGGCTCCACCCCGGAAAGCGTTCGCCCGGTCAGGACGGTTTGAGTAATATGCACACCCGTATGGCCCAGGCCGGGGGCCGCTGCGAGGTGTTGCCGGGCACCGGCGGCGGTCAAGGCACGCTGATCCGGCTGGTGCTGCCGTTGCCAGGAAGGTCATGATTATGAAACAGGAACCTGCCATCGCAGTTGCCGTCGTAGAGGACAGCGCGTCCGTGCTCGAGTCGTTGGTGGATATTCTTGGCAGCGCCCCGGGTATCCGGTGTGTGGCCGCCTGCCCTTCCGGAGAACAGGCGCTCGCCACGCTGCCCGCCCTGCGCCCGGAGGTGGTCTTGATGGACATCAGTCTGCCCGGCATAGACGGCGTGGAATGCGTCAGCCGGCTGGTCGCGAAACTGCCGGGGGTGCTGGTGGTGATGTTGACGGTGCACGACGACACCGAATGGATATTCAAGGCGCTCGCCGCCGGCGCGTGCGGGTACCTGCACAAGCCGGTCCGCGCCGAGGAATTGCTCACGGCGGTCAAAGGCGTGCACGCCGGCGGCTCGCCGATGACCGGCAACATCGCGCGCAAAGTCGTGCAGACCTTCATCAAGCCGGCTTCGTCCAAAACAAGGCCTCGGCCAGACGAGGAACTCACAGACCGTGAACGCGCGGTGCTCGAATATCTGGCGAAGGGTTATCAGTACAAGGAAATCGCCGAGCAGATGAACGTCAGTTGGCATACGGTTCACACGCACATCCGGCACATTTACGAGAAGCTTCATGTCCGTTCCCGCGGCGCAGCGGTCGCCAGCTTCATCAGCCGCTAAAGCGGCAGCGCTCACCCCGCTCACCCGTATCGCCAATTTTGGCGATATCGTTACTTAACGGGAACGGCTAAAATTGTGGCGTTTTGAGAGATGGGTTTAGGTTATCTCTCAAAAGTCAGGACGGTCACAGCAGTGACAGAACAAACAAGGAGTTGTCAGATGAATATAGTCAACAGGCTCAAGACTTCAGTTGGGTTCATGGCGCGCTCGGCCCTCGTGCTGGCGGCTGTGGTCATGCCAGCTACGCAGACACAGGCGACCGATATCACCGTGCCGAATTCTTCCTTTGAAAGCCCGGTCACGGGGAGCCACACCCTTAGCTTTAATTCCTGGGCCCCTTTTGGCGGCGGATTTACAGCGACGATAAAAAACGGCGTCTATGGCGCGTCCATTTCCGGCATTACCGGGAATCAGTTTGGGGACATCGACGGAAACGTTACCGGCACGGGATTGCGTCAGGATGTGTCCGCTCAATACACGGTCGGAAACTCCTACACGTTGACCGTCGACGTCGCCACGAGGCAGGACAATAAGGTGCAGAGCGCCAGCAAGCTCCGCCTCTCGTTGCGTGATTCTTCTGACAACGTCGCCGCGTACACCGACGTCCTCGGCAGTCAGGTGAACTCGATTGGCGCCAACGTGGCGACGTTTACGGTTAACGTTCCCGCGGTGCAGAACACCGATCAATGGGCCAATCACACCATTCGGATATGGTTCGAAGACACTGTGGCTGCGGGTGGTGGCGACTGGGTTGTTGACAACGTCCGGTTGACTTCGCTGGCTTCCGTGCTGACGGTTGCGGTGAGCAGCCCGACGAACAATCAAACGCTCTACACAGGCACGCCTATCTCGGCCGCGGCCTTGGCAGAAGGCGGAACGCCGACTTATACGGTGACGTACTACACGAACGTTAACGGCGGCGCTTACGCATCGGCCGGCTCGGCCGGCACGGCGCCTTATGCCGTGAGCCTGGGCACACCTGATGCGGGAACGTACGGGATCTACGCGGCTGTGCTCGACAGTGCCAGCGGCGAGGCCACCTCCGTGACCAACATGTTCACGGTTGCTGTTGCGGTTCCAACGAAACTGGCGATCACAGCCGTGAACGGCGGCGCCAGCCCGGCTGCCGGCGCGGAGTACAGTGTCACGGTGGCGGCGGAGAGCGCGCTCGGAACACCGCTGAATGTGACGGCGGATACCGGAGTGACCTTGAGCCTGGCCAGCGGGACGCCGGGGTCGCTGGGCGGAACGCTGACCGGGACTATCTCGAACGGGAGCAGTTCGGTGACGATCAGCGGCGTCACCAATTGGGTGGCGGAAGCGGTCACGCTCCAGGCCTCGACCAGCAGCGGCACCAGCCTTACTGCGGGAACCGCCAGCTACACCATAGTGCCGGCGAGTGCGGCCATATTGACGGTCACTGGATTTCCCAGTCCGCAGCCGATGGGCCAGGCGGGCAGCGTGACGGTCACGGTCAAAGATGCCTACGGCAATATCACCACCAACTATACCGGCACGGTCACCTTGTCCAGCAGCGACAGCACGGCGACGCTGCCTGGCAACCATGCCTTTACGGGTGCGAACGCCGGCGTGTATAGCTTTAGCGGCGTGATCTTGAATGCTGTCGGCTTACAATCCATCACGGCCACCGACACCGTAACGGGAAGTGTCACGGGCACGCAGGCCGGCATCTCGGTCACCGTGACGCCCGCCGTCTCGACGTTCACCAACGTCGGCACCTCAAGCTGGACGGCACCTTCCGGGGTCACCTCCGTTGAACTGCTGGTGGTCGGCGGCGGCGGCGCGGGCGGACTGCGCGGCGGCGGCGGTGGCGGCGGCGCGGGCGGGCTGATCTACTACGGCCCTGAAACAGGCGGTGTCGCGGTCAGCTATCCTGTGACACCTGGGCAAACCTACACGGTAACGGTCGGTGTCGGCGGGATTGGCTCCAGCGGCGGTGATTCAGCCTTTGGCACGGTGGTGGCCGCGGGCGGCGGCCGTGGCGGCAGCCAATGGGACCCGGGGCCGATTAACCCCGCCATCGGCGGGTCCGGGGGCGGTGGTGGAATGGGCCCCTGGTACGCAGTCGCTGGCGCGGCGGCCTCTCCTGCCGGCCAAGGTTATGCTGGAGGCTCGAGTTCTTGTCCCAGTGGACAGCATGCGGCCTGCGGAGGTGGCGGCGGCGGGGCCGGGGCGATTGGCACAAATGGGAACACGATACCCAACAGAGGAGGCGACGGGGGAGCGGGGTTGACCTACAGTATCAGCGGCTCGGCAGTCACTTACGCGGGCGGAGGTGGGGCTCACGGTTGGGAAGTGTCGAACGGCAGTGGCGGACCCGGCTATGACCAACCCGGCGGCGGCGGCATGGCCTCGTGGACCGGCGGCCGTAACGCCGGAATGGCGGGCATCGTCATCGTGAAGTACACGCCCCCGCCGCAGGGCACGCTGATTATCCTCTACTAAGCGCAGCGGGGCAGGCGGCACAAGGGTCCGGGTCATCGCAATCCCGGGCCCTTTTTTTTCAGGGGGCGTAACGGGTCAGGTTTCACGGAAACATTTTCCCAACAGGATCAGCAGGACGGGACAGGATGATGAGAGGGCTGGACATGTTGGCATTCCTTAGAAGTATAGCGGGCATCGCTTGCTTATTCGTATGCGCAGAGGGAGCGCGGGCGCAAGAGCTGCCGCC
>CAZXVN010000018.1:0-8538 GCA_964643945.1 uncultured Lentisphaeraceae bacterium
CCCCCGCCGCCCTCATAGACAGGTTCAAGAGAGACAACTTTCTGGTGATCCCCCCCCAGCCCGCTGTCATACTGATGAATGGGATCACTCCCCAGCATCCTGAATATGGGGATCGGAATCTGGTTTGCGGCATTCTGGGCGGGCATGTAGGCGTTCTTCTTGCTGGGATAATACCCCTGGTTCCAATAGCCGCCCCACATCGTGTATCCATCGGTCCCGATCTGGTCTTTACAGTTACAAGAAGCTTCGATTCCATAGCGGTCAACCATGTATTGCAACGTGTGCTCGTCTATGAACCATGACCCGACCGATTTCGGATAGTAGCCGAAAATCTTCTTGAAGTCGGCCATATAGGTATCCGTCAGCTTCTCCCGCTCTTCCGGAGAGTAGCCGGTGGCAAACCCCACGTGGGCTTCCCAGTCCCATGGATACCGCCCGCGCCACGTGTAGCCGCTGTTCTCCACCAGCGGTTGCGGAATCTCCCACCAGGCGCCGATCTCAAATTGCTCAGACGGCAACTCCTTGAGCAGCTTCTGATATCTGACGTCCATAAGCGCATCATACTGCAGGAGAAACGTTCCTTTCAGCTGATACTTCTTCATGATAGTGACCTGTTCGACAACCGTGTTGTACAGGACGTCCTGGGTGATCCATTCAATGCGTGGCTCGCATTGCCGGATGAAATTCACGATGTTCACAATTCGAGGCGAACTGCTGCCCGTGCCCGCTTCTCCGGCCCGCACTCCAGCCGGGTTGAAAATACCCGGCACCATCATCATGGTAAGTGTTAGGATGCTTTGCTTGTTCATGTTTTCACTCCTGTTAGTTTACAGCACACAGCAGAGCCTCATCACCCTTTCCCATGCCAATCTCATAAATTCCCGGCGAGACTTGCTTGAGCGTGAGCAAATACAACACTCAGCCCTCTACAAATTCTTCCCATACGTCCAACCATCCCGCACAGGCTCTTTCACAAAGGCGTTCAGCTCATCGTGATTCTTGATCTTGCCTTCCTTGGCGTCCCACTCGATGGTGGTGTTGAAACGCTGGGCAAGCACCCCCAGCAGCGAGATCTCCGTCAGCTTCGAGGCATAGTCAAAGTTTGATCCGGGCTCCGGCCCGTCACCTTTGACCGCTGCAAGCCATTCCCTGAAAGGCCCGCCCTTGACCCTCGGGATCGTCTCGGCTGGCGGCTTATCCTTCCAGGCATTACGAACATCGGCCGGCATGATCGCCGGCTCACCGGCATGCGTCCCGCAGCCGATCAAGCCCTTCGAGCCCACCATCCAGCACGCACGCCCCATGCTGCGGGCGTGTTCCACACCAAACTTTTCGATCCTCCCAGCCGTCTTGAAATCCTGCGGCCCGTCGAACCAGTGCAGGGTCACCGGACTGCGGGTGCCTTTCGCGGGAAAGCTGTACTGGATATGACTGCCGGTCGGGATGACCCCGTCCAGGGACGTTTCGCGCTGCACGCACTCGATCTTCGCCGGCGGATCCAGATCCAGCGCCCAGACCGGGGTGTCCATGGTGTGACAGCCCCAGTCGCCGAGCATGCCCGAACCGAAGTCGTAAACCGCCCGCCACTTCTTGGGAAGATACTCTGACCAGAAGGGCCGCATCTTCTGCGGCCCCAGCCACAGGTCCCAGTTCAGCGTGTCAGGCACCGGCGACACCGGCGGCGGCATGCTTGTTGGATTGCAGAAATGCGTGCCCCCCATTTCCGGGCCATCGTTGCCCGCAAAGACTTCGGCAACCGCGCCGATCAGGCCGGAACGATAGGCCTCCGCCGACCTGCGAATGCCGTCCCCCGCGTGGCCCTGGTTGCCCATCTGCGTCATGACTTTGTACGTGTGCTTGGCCTTTTGCAGCGTACGCGCCTGCCAGACGTTGTGGGTCAGGGGCTTTTGCGTATAGACATGAATCCCGCGCTCCATGCACGCCAGGGTCGCCGCGAAATGCGTGTGGTCGGGTGTGGAGATGACAACCGCGTCGATCTCCTTATGCATCTTGTCAAGCATGACCCTGAAATCCTCGTAGAAGGGCTGGCTCGTGCGCCAGTTCTTCATGTTTTCCGCGCAGACTGCCCGGTCCACATCGCAGAAGGCGACGAGGTTTTCCTCCGAGCATCCCTGGTTGTAGGGCTGTTGGGCGATCCAGCCGCCGCAGCCGATAAACGCCACGTTGACCTTGCCGTTCGCTGACGCCGACGATTTGGCGATGGCGAATCTGGGGAAAACCGCACTTGCCGCTAACGTCCCGGCAGCCGACAAAAAGGCCCGCCTATTCATCATGTTTACTTTTTATCCATTCCGGCCAGGGCCTCGGCAAAAGCCTTGCCCATCAGGGCAAAGGTCTTTGCACAGCCAAGATAATGGTAACCCGCATTGGATGCACCACGCTCCCAGAGCGCCTGTTCCTTGGGAGATATAAGCTCAGCTTCAAACTTCTTGCCCGCCTGCTCAGCCTCCTCTTTGGTCATTTTGCCGTCTTTGACTTTATTGTTCAGCTCCCACTTCCTCTGCTTGATCTTCGCTCTTTTCTCATCAATGGCGCCCAGCTCGGCAGACCAGAACGGCGCGGTCTCGACCGCAACAACATTGCCTTTGAACTCGGGAAGCGACGCGGGCGCAGCCATGGCCGCGCGGAACGCCTTTGTCCCTTCGTTCGCATCAAGGCCTCCTACGCCGAGAACCCCGATGACAAACGGCATCTTGGGTGCCCCCAGGTCTTTGCGGACATCACGGATGAAATCCGCAAGCCATTCGCCGTACTTGGTGTAGTCCCTCACTTTACTCCCGGGCTTTGGCGGGTAAACATCCCCGGCAACCAGGTCGTTAAACCCCTGAAGCCATGCAAAACCGGCGATTTCATAACCCTGCTTCGCGTCATAACCGGGATAAACGCGCTTGATATCCTTGAGCACCGCTTTCGCATGATCAACCATATAGCGGTAATAAACGCCGGTGGCTACAGCGCGTTCCTTCTCCTTTTCCGGCTTGGCAGCCTGCTTCTTGAGATCGGCATCGGTCGGCACATAAGGTCCGGCGCTGGGCGGACGGAAATCCGTGTGCAGCGACTTGCCTCCCCAAGCTGTCTTGATGAGAAGGATCGGCTCCTTGACAGCCTTGCTCATGTAAAGGCCAAACGTAAATTCAGGCCCGATACATTTTCCGGGCTTCGTCGGATCCTGGCCATACATCGTCCCATAACCTGCCGTCAGTTTGCCGGTGATTTCAAAGTTCTTGTCTTTTGCTCCGGTCAAATACGAAATCCACGCCTGGTCACAAACAACAGGCTTCCCATCCGGCCCTACCATTTCCTTGAGCATCGGCGCGGTTTTGAGGTCATCGCCGATATAGTCAAAGGTCTTGATGTTCGCAGGTCCTTCCATGTTGGACTGGCCAACAAGAATATAGACCTTCAGCGGCTTGGCTTCAGCCGCACCGGCTGCCCCACACATCAGCCCGACAACAACTGCGCCCAGCATACCCTTCATACTTTGTCCTGCTTTTCTCATTGCGGTCCTTTCTTTGTGCTGCCTGAAACATTCACCTTTTCTGCCCTTTGCTCACGCGCACTTGCACCGGGCCGAAAAGGCCGGCTTCGTGGGGGCCGCCGACGGGCACCTTCTGGGTGACGCGCGTCACTCGCTTTTCCCTGGGAAGCTTCGCGTCGCCGACGAGGCGGTTGGCCCAGAGGTTGGTGATTTCAATCTTCAATTCGTTCTTGCCGCTGCGGACAAGGCCGGTCACATCGTAGACGTACGGCGGCTTCCAGAGGATGCCGAGCGGCTTGCCGTTCAGCGTCGCGTCGGCGACGTTGCGGAGCTGTCCCAGCGACAGCTCGAGCCGGTCGTCCCCCGTGAGCAGTGCGGCCGGAACCTCGAATTCCTTCAAGTATGTTGCGGTGCCGGAAAAGTATTTGATGCCGTCGTCCGGAATGGTGGTCCAGGAGACCAGCTCCTCGAAGATGTGCGAGGCGGGCGCGCCCAAATTCGGCGGGAAACGGACTTCCCAGGGACCGGTGATCTCGTGAGACAGGAGAGGCTTTCCTTCGACCTTCGCCAGAGGTTCCGGGACATCCGCAGTCACGGTACCCGAGAAGACGACGAAGACCGAGCCTGCGGGCGGCAGGCGCAGGCGCAGCTTCATCCCGCCAGCCACGCGCGTGTAGGCGGTGCAAGGCTCGATGGTGCCGGTGTCGGGATGCCAGAACTGCGGCAGGCGTGGCGGGACGCGGAAGGTGCAATCCGCCTCGGCATCCTCCATTTGCGTGTTGCTGACGAAATAGAGATCCGCGTTCAACGTGCGGCGGTGGATATAGTCGAGGTCGGCCGGCTTGCCCGGGCTGCTGTAGGCGAAATCAGGGCCGACCCCCTGCTGCTGCAGAGCGTCGCGGACGCGCTTGCGGTCCGGAACGACCCGGCCCTTTCCAAAAGAACGTTCGCGCGTTTCCGTGCCAGTGTCAGGCCCCCAGATTCGCGCGGCGATGGCTTTGACCTGTTCGTCGCAACGGGGATAGCCCGACAGCGTCGTGTCCCGCGAAGGCCGGGGGCCGAGCAGCGTCACTCCGTCGCGGACAAGGGTTTCCAGCCTGGCGAGCACGGGCAGCGGCATGTCGGCGCGGTCAGGCAGGACCAGGGCGGCATAACTCACGCCATGGGGCAAGACCAGCCGTCCGTCCTTGACCTGCATGCGGTTCTGGATCACCTCGGAGTCCACGACATCATAGTCGTAACCGCATCCTAGCGCGTCGGCGGAGGCTGGATTTGACCTGCCGCAATGGGCGCAGGTGGCGCCGTCCAGCCGCTTGGAATCCGGGCCGATGCGGCGCGTGGCGACCAGGTTGGGCGCGTCGTCGCCGTAATAGAAACAGACATCCCCCACAGGCAGTCCCTGCTGCAACAGATAGCAGCAGCGCGAGAAATAGGCGAGCATGGGCGCGGCTTTGGGCCACCAGGTGGCATTGACGTTGAAGTGTTCGCCAGCGTGATACATATTCCCGGGCACCCCGCCCTGGGGCGGCGTATGCGCGAAGGTGTGGAAGGTGATGCGGTTCAGCCCGTCGCAGAACGCGGTGTCGGCCAATCGCTTGTACTCCAGCGGCCCGTCCTGCCAACTGCGCCAGCCGGTGAAGGACTCTGAATCCACAAGCTGAAGGCCGTAAATGTGCGCGGCCGAGGCCGCCTCCTTGACGACCCAGAACTGGGCGCCGTTCCAGAACTCGCCCCTCGGGATGTCCACCGCGCCAAAGGCGCGCAACGGTTCGACGCGCGGGTAACCGCCATGCCCGGCCTCGGCCACAAGCTGCATGCCGTAGGCGTTCAGGGCCTTCGTGGAGGCGCGGTAATGGCCGTCGATCCACAAGTCGCTGACGGTCTTGCGATAGTCGTGCTGGAAGCGGGCTGTGATGTGCGGGTCTGCAAAGCGCTTGCCCTTGAGCGCGGGCAGATACGGGATGGGGTCATAGCCGCGCCGCGTGCGGAACTCCGCCACAAATTGTTCGGTCCAATCCTGTGCCTCGTCCCGTCCGATTTCAACGCTGTCAACTTCCATGTAGCGCAGCGCATCCAGGCTTGGGCGCGTCTTCAGGATCTGATCGATGATATACTGGAAATGGGTCTTGGCCGCGTTCCCGTCGAGGTGGTCGATGAGCAGGCCGTTGGAGTTCGGGCTGGGCACCTTGAGCTTTTCGCCCGTCATGCTGTCGACGAAACGCTGGATCACCCAGCTTCCCGCAGGGATCTCCCATGTGAGCAGGCCTTTGGTGTCCATCTTGGCGCTGAGGTTGATGACGGACGAGACATCACAGATGGCATTGCTCGGCGCTTCGGGAAAGGCGAGCACGGCAATCTCCCGATAGTAAAGCGGCAAACCGTCTTCACCTTTAGGCGCATGGGTGACTGGAAACGGCAACACCTGCGACAGGCTGGCCGGACCCTTAACACTGATTTCGCTGTGATAGAGCCCCTTCATGGACTCGCGCGGCTTGATCCAGCTTCCGCCGGCATTCCAACTGCTCGAAGCGACCATTCCCAGGTGCAAGCCCAGCCGGTCAGCCTGATCAATCGCATGGTTGATGGCCTTGAGCGATTCGGGCCCGAGGAAGGCCGGGCCCGCCGGGATCAGCTCTTCGGGTAGCGGACGGATCACGCCGATGTCCCAGATTTCCGCGCCGGACATCCCTTTGGCCTTCATCTCCTCGAGTTCGAAGGTGAGCCGGTCGAGGTCCACATCGCCATTCATCCAGTCCCAGAAGGCGCCGGGGCGCGCTTCGATGGGCGGCTCCCGGAAGAGTGCCGGCGAAGGTTCGCGCTCCGCCGCCGGACTGGCCTTTGCGATGACGAACTCGACCAGTTCCTGACACTGGAAGAAACCGTCCCAGACATTGTGGCCCTGGCCGGGCGGAATCCGCAGCCGCATCGAGCCGCCGAGTTCGCGGTAGCGCTGGGCCAGTTTCGCCGAGTTGTCCGCCAGCGGCACCACGGTGTCAGAGTCGCCATGGATGTGGAAGATCGGCACCCCGGCCTTGGCGAGCGGCGCGAGACGGTCAACCGGGTTGTGTTGTTTTACCTGTCCACACAAATGTTCCATCGTCAGGCCATACGCACCGCAGGCCTTGTCGAGCCCCGGCCAGCTTCGGATATCGCACACCGGGTAGATGCCGGCGATGCCGGCCACCGACTCCGGATGTTCAACAGCCCAGTTGTAGAGCATGAGGCCGCCACGGCTCCGGGCCAACAGGCACGGCTTGCGGCTGAACCCACGCCGCTCCACCAGCTCCCGGTAGAAGGCCGTGAAAAGGGCGCGTCCCTGCGGACTGCCGTAGGATTCGCCGACATCCACACCGGCGATGGCGATGCCGTTCGTGAGGAAGCGTTCAAACATCCAACGTTCGCGGGTTTCGGGAAGGTTGGGCAGCGTGGGCGCGTACCACACCCATGGCGTGGGACGGTTCGTGTGGAGGTTCTCTGCCGCCGGAAGGATGGTGAAGGCGGTGCGCCCCTCGACCTCAAAGACCTCTCCCGGCAGCGGCAGGGCTTTTTGCGGCTTTGGCGTGTCGGCGCCCCACGCCGAGGTCAGCATAAGCCCCGACGCAATAATGGCGATGCTGACGATGACCGACGGCCGTTTATTAAGCGAAAGAAACAGATACAAACGGGGTGTTCCTAATCTTTTCATACCCTGACTCCTTACAAAGGGGGTCAGCCCTTAAGTTTCAAGTTTATTGATGACATCTCTCTTGCTTTAACCAATAACGCGGCATCCAGTTCCGCGATCTTGTCCGCAAGTTCCCTGTCGGCCGCATCTCGCAACGCCTGCAGTTGTTGACTGACCGCCGCCCCGGTTCCGATCTTCAAATAGCTGCCAGCGTCACGCTGATTCATGCCTGAATACCTCATGAGCATCCTGGCGGCAACCGCCCTTGCCCTGTTGCCGTAGCCCCTGACTTTCAAAGTTTCCGGCTCCACTCCGAAGCACGCGCTGACCGTCTTTACGATCACGTCCGGCGTAACTGTGAATTCAACTTTTCTCAGCGCGACGTCTTCCGGCCGTCTAACCTTCACGGCCATATCGGCATGCAGATCCCGTATTCGCGCCTGAAACTCCGCCCCGCCTATTCCCCACTTCGCGTTCTTGAGTATCTCGGCGAACGCCTGATCGCTTTCCGCGATCCCGGCTTCAACGAAGCGGCGGTAATTGAGCATCCTTTGCCGTTCCGTTCTTCCGCCCGCCATCATCAGTAACGGCCCCTGCTCCACAAACTCCAGCGGTTTCGCAAAACCGGCATACCCTCGGTAGCTGCTCCACTTGTACTCTCTCAAGAGTTTGACCCGCTCAGTCAGCGTTTTCGACCTGTTCCTGGCGATGTAAACGGGATTCAGATGCACGTAGCGGCTCAACGCATCCAAGTATTCATCGCCCTCAACGAGTCTGGCGTCAAAACGTCCCTGGAGGAGATGCCCGGCCCGGTCATGCCGCCGATTGTAATACACCGTGTGCGCGGTCTGGAGCTTGTGCATGAAGGCCGAAAGGTTCCGGCCCGGCGTCTCGACGAGCAGGTGGAAATGATTACTCATCAAACAGAGAAGGTAGAGCCGAACACCATATTCCGCAACACTGTCTCTGAGCCTGTCGAGAAAATGCTCGCGATCCCTGTCGTCGTCAAAGAGGGCCCGCCGCTCGACACCCCGTGCCGTAACGTGATAGATGGCTCCCTCATACTGCACCCGTAGTTTACGTGCCATATGATCCACAAACTTACACCAACTCCCGCCGTAACGCAACTGTTTATTCTTAACGGCTGACCCCGATTTTTTAGGGCTGACCCCGATTTTTTCGCAAACTTACACCCACTCCCGCCGTAACGCAACTGTTTATTCTTAAGGGCTGCCCCCGATTTTTTCGGGCTTGTGAATCACGCTGATCTCGCCGCCCAACTTTTTGTAACGTTCCTCCACGATAGCGCTGTTGTCCTCAGGCGGCACAGCGCCATCGGCATCGCCCACCACGTGGATGATCGGTATTTTGGCTT
>CAZXVN010000019.1:0-3746 GCA_964643945.1 uncultured Lentisphaeraceae bacterium
CTGGTGGACCTGGACCGCACCCTTCAGCGGCGTTGTGACGAACAGCACAACGGGCAGCAATTTTGATACTGTGATGGGTGTGTATACCGGCAACACACTGACTGCGCTGGGCACCGTCGCTCAGGATAATGACAGCGGAGGCGGCAATGCCAGCCGTGTCGTTTTCAACGCCGTGGCAGGGACGTCCTATCAGATCGCGGTTGACGGGTATAATGGGGCTTCGGGTGTGGTTCTTCTCAACGTTTTCGCCGCAGGCGCCCCGCAGTTCAGCTCCGGTTTGCAAATGACCAACGGCGGCATGCGGCTGTCGTTTAACGCGGGTTGGGGATTAACCAATGAAGTTCAGGCCTGTACGAACCTTGTCAATGCACAATGGCGCACGGTGACGAACCTGTACAGCACCACCGGGCTGATTGATTATACTGACGTGAATGCGTCGAACTACCCCTGCCGCTTTTACCGCGTTGTGGTGCCGTGACATGCGCACACACTGGAGACGGCTCTGCTGTTGCGGGACTGCTCGATTACGACGATGTCCAAAGGACAACCTGGATGTGGCGAACGCGCTGAGTAGCTACTGCGCACAGTTAACAAGCGAGGACAACTTCGCGTCATGGACTATGGAGGATTTTGTCTGCAAGCTCCGGAGCTTTTCAAAAGCCAAGTGGATCGACATGTTCAACGACCGTTATCTTGCGTTCGACAAGATCGACCGGAGGCTAGGATCGTCTGAGCAACGTGGCGATCGGCCTTGACGGACTCTGTGAGACTTGTCAATGTTCTGATGAAACAGTGTTGGAGACCGCATGGGTGCGTTTGCCCAAGGGTTGCGGGTGTTCGGTGTTATCAGGATAGCGATGGATGCGAAGACAAAGATACTTCCGGTCTGGAATGGGCCTGCCTTTCCAAAGCCTCATCTTCCAAAGGCGTTTTCATGGGCCCTTGGAGTTGAATGCCTTTCCGAGCGGTTTGCTGACGTGCCACAGTTTCACAACATGAAGGTCTGGTTTGACGATCACCCGGTTGATGGTTCGTGGCGGGTTACCATGCTGAAGGCCGCAGCCAGCAAGGTTCCGCAACAGGTTCTGACTGTATGGTATTCAAGCAGTGGAGATGCTCAATGGTACTTGATGGTCTACCCGGTTGAAGCCGACCGGCGTTCGCATGTGAGGTGTCTCCTTGAAGAACAGGCGTTCCCGGTTGTGGAGCAGTGGCTGAAAGCGGAAAGGTCAGAGATTTGGCTGCAGGGTGACAAACACTTGCGTTGCATTTGGGATCGTGTTGCTGACCGGATTGACATCAGGGATGAGCTTCGTTAGGACTTTATGACACCTGTATCACATGGGATGGTGGATAAGCGGGAGCAGGTCAGGGGGCGGCTGACAGTGATGAGAATGATTCACTTCGCCCTGGTTTCGGGCGTCATTCTCTTCGGGCTGGTCGTGTTCTTGTTGACCCGCGGCAAGATGACTTATGACATATCGTTTCAGAACCCCATGTTCGTTGTCGCCGGCGCATTGACCCTGGGCAACATTGCGGCGGGTGCGGCATTGAGCAGGATCTATTTCAAGTCCGCCGGTTTTCCGGCGGAAATAGGGTCGGCTCTGCAAAAGTATCAGGTCTTTGTCCTCATTCGGGCCTCTTTAATTGAGGGCGCCGCGATGTTCGCCGCGGTCATAACCCTGGTCACCTGCAATGTCCTGCCGGCGTGCCTGCTCGCCCTGTGCGCAGGAGCGTTGGCCTTTTTCCGACCGTCTCAGCGGGAGTTTGTTGGCCTGATGCGTAACACGCTGGGGGCTGATCTGACGGGAATGGGATTGTTCTTGGACGGCAGCGATTACTGAGGGTCGCGGCTTTTGGCATCTCTGCCGCAGTGAAACAGAAAGGTCGTTTCGCATGAAAAGAGTTTACTCATCGTCATACATAGCTGACTGTGACCAACTCCGCGTGTCGTTATCGCTGGCGGGCATCGAAAGCATGATGAAGAACGAATTCGGCAATCCGGTGGGATTGGTCTTGACCGGAGGTGCCGCGGCCTTTGTTGAGCCTGAAGTTTGGGTAGACGATAGTGATTATGAAGAGGCCATGAAGATCGTTGAGGAAGCCAGAAAAGCGGCGAGAGAAAGCGACCGGGCTGTTTTGGAGTCCGATACGGATAACCTTTCCGGGTGGCAATGCCCGAAGTGCGGAGAAAATATTGAAGGGACGATGTACGCGTGCTGGAAGTGTGAAACGGCCAGACCGTTTGTGTGAAAAGATGAAAGCAAAAACATCCATCGCCGTACTTTGTCTCCTCATGCTCTCTCAGGGGTGTGGCAGGCATCCCACGATTGCGAAGCTGACCGAGTCGTCTGTTGTTCTTGCGTTCGGAGACAGCCTGACCGCCGGGTCGGGAGCGGAAAGCAGCGAGAGTTACCCTTCTCTCCTGGCCGGTTTGCTCGGATGCCGTGTGGTCAACGCGGGGGTGCCCGGCGAAGAAAGTGCGGCAGGCCTCATGCGTTTGCCGGCAGTCCTTCAACAAGCGAAGGCGGATCTTGTCATCCTTTGTGAAGGTGGGAATGATATGCTCAACAAGCGGGAGGATGAAAGTGTCCGGAATAATCTCGGAGCCATGGTTGCCCTGGCGCGCGAAGCGGGGGCTGATGTCGTTCTGGTCGGCGTTCCTAAACCCGGACTGTTTCTGAAGAGCCCCCCGTTCTATCGTCAGGTCGCCGATGACAATGGCATTCCGTATGATAATGAAACCCTTGCAGAGATCCTGAAGACCCCGTCGCTCAAGAGTGACCAGATTCACCCCAATGCGGAAGGATACAGGAAGATGGCAGGCTCCTTGGCGGCACTAATCCGCAAGAGACAGCGGGAATAGGATTTTTGGTCCGTCCGGACGCGATATGGCGGCGCTCATTCCTTCAACCGATATCATCGGGACCGGGCTGTGGTCGATCTGGGCGAAGCGCAAGGCGCTTGCCGCGGCGCCGCCCAAGGCCGGCGGCGCGGCGGTTGTGCTGCTGTGCGCGCTCATGCTGGGCGCGTCCGGTTGCATGACGCGCACGCGCTGCCAGGCGCTGACGTTCAACGACTGCGCGTTCACGGTCAACGAGCCGGTGGGGGGTGGACGACCCGAAGTATCCGCGCTCCGTGCAGATCGGCGTCAACGACCAGCAGATCGAGGGCGGCACGGACACGATCGCCAGCGGCAACAAGACCGACCCGAGCCTGAATATGCCGATGGGCGATTCGGCGCTGGGCGCGGTCGGCCAGTTCTTCGCCGGTCTGATCGGGAAGGGCGGCACGGGCGCGGCGGTGGCGGCTACGCCTGCGCCGGTTGCGGCCGTTCCTTCCGGGGGTTCTCTTGGCGGGGCGGCGGCACCGGCGCAATAGGCGCGATCCTGGAGCGGTTGGTGATGAGGGCTAGGACGGGCGGCGGGTTTACATCCTGCCGCCCGTTATTAAGTTTGTATGCCGGATCGAGGGTCGGCATGGTCTGTGCTCGGAACTCGCTCCGGTGCGATATGTTTTTCCGCGAAAAACAAGATCAAGAGTAAATATTTTTGGGGCGCAGATAAGTCATGCGAGCCGACAGGTCGCGTCATGTTTTATTTTAGCCCGAGTTCGCCAGTTGGGGCTATCTTGAAAGAATATTTGTCCGATTAAAGCGCGGGCCAGGCGCAGAAACCGTAAGAACATTGGTTTTTTAGGGTATGCGTTGCCCGTTCGCAGCCTAAACGCAAATGTAGTCAAGACCA
>CAZXVN010000020.1:0-2931 GCA_964643945.1 uncultured Lentisphaeraceae bacterium
CTTGATAATGCGCTCGCCTTTACGCATGATCTGTATCCACCAGATGTTACCACGCTTATAAAGGTGTTTCGTGTCCTCTGTCGCTTTCTTTGCCATTAAACACCGCCTTTCGCTTAGACGCCTTAAAACGGTAGAAACATAGCATTGAATTGGCCAAAGTTACAACACTTTTATTACAGTCATTAATAATAATAAGCCTGATATCTATGTGTAGCAGACTGTAAATCTGCTGGAGAACTCCTTCCTTGGTTCGAATCCAAGCCCCACCACCATCTTCAGAAAGCCCTGTAATCATTGAGGTTGCGGGGCTTTTCTCTTTCTGGCACAAATGCTTACACAAAGCCGAGCCCACCGTGAGTCTGTTGTCAGCCCCAATTCCTGTCACACTCTGTCAGAAGGAGTCGCCGCCTGTCAGAGCCCCCAAAGGGGTACAATAAGCACCATATGTTTGTCGGAAGGACTTAAGCGCCCATTCAACTTCCTGCACTTCTGTGCTAGCTCTGCCAGACCTCGTGCTTGTTGCGAAAACAGGCTCGCTCGCAAGGATACTGACTAGGCTAACCAGCAAGAGTTTTGACGGGAAATGGGGTCGCTCATAATGTGACATTGGACACTGATCCTTTCACTCCTGTCGGTTTTCTTACATCTGTCCGCCGTTCGCCGATTGCCCCGGTCACAGGCTGGACAGACGATCACCAGAATCAAGGCATCTGGAAGCGGTAGAACCGTGCGGGGTAATTTGTCCAGTCAGGGTCTCTGAAGTCGGATGCCCTGCCAGTGAGGGTCTTAGTTGCCACTGGCGACCAGACAGGGCTAGAAAGGTTCGTGCAGGCTTCGATCACGACCATCGGGCTGGCGGCGTTGGTTACAGGACGATCATCAATCGTGCTGGGGATGGTCACCGAACCGCCCGAACCCGCGTAACTGAAAATAACGAGTTTGTCGTCCAATATCCCGTAGTTGAAATCCAGTGCCTGAGCGGCGGGCAATGCCAGCACCGCAAAGGACATCCACACCACTTTATGCCGAATGATCGCTTTCATCTCACTTCTCCTGCCTTTGGCTAAAAACTGCATTACGAGAATCAAAAATATTGTCTTCACTCCTACGGCAAAAACAAGCGTTTTTTGAAAATGGGCACGAAATATTTTTGGGTGGAAGGAGGCATAAGCCCTTTATGCCGTCCTGACCTGCCTGTGGGATGTTAATGAAAAAAGTACAGCCTCTTTCCGTATTCCGTCCTCTTTTCGGCAATGTAGGGATAGAGAGCAACAGAATCGGGAGACCATTATGAAGGACACGGAGAAGATGGACGGGCTGCGGACGGAGTACATGACCACCTTGGCCGAGATCGCCGGTATGGCCGTGGAGAAGATCAACAAGCGGATCGCCGACTCCTGCAACAAGCTCCGGGCCATCGAACAGCGGGCTAAAGGCGATAGGGGGCTTCCTCGCCTCCATCCCCAACCTTTCCTTTTTTTTCAAAAGCGTGCATTTCATTTTGCACTTCGCGATATTGAATCTTTTGGCAATTCGCGCTTGCATTGTCGCCGGATTGCCGCCATACTTTGCACTGTTTTCTTTCCCATAAAGGGTGCGTTTTAACCATTGGGCAAGGAACAGTCTGACGTGTTGAGTATTTAGAAAACTTTTACAGGATTAGCACTTAGGGCTGATCTAAGGGTTTTGCGGGCGGGTTCGAATCCCTTCGCTCGCTCCATTTTTATGGGGGTGTAGCTCAGTTGGTAGAGCAAGTGACTCTTAATCACTGGGTCCACGGTTCGAGTCCGTGCACCCCTACCATAAAAGTTCAGGCAGAGTAACAGAAAAGCCCAACGAAACCTCGGTTTTGTTGGGCTTTTTTCTTTTTTTCAACAAGTTGCCCCTTTTACGCTCGGTGTGCTACAATTGCGATGTTTATTTGATTATTTGTAGACCGATTGAAAATTGGAGGTGCTTGTGACAAAAATCGGACCGTTTAGGCTGACTCAAAAAAGGGATTGGTGGTACATGATTACCACCTCCGAAGGCGGCAAACAGACGTGGGTCGCGCTGCGGACGAAAGATATCGAGGAAGCCCGGAAGCGGGCGGTGGAACAGGTCGGCGCGGAGTCGGTAAGGTCAGACCGGGAAAATTGGCTGAAGGTGCTGGTTGAAAAAGGCGAGTGGGCAAAGAAGGAACCGCGGAATATGCGCGCCGGGACGGCGGCGGGGGTTCTGAACTGGACCAGACTGTTTGAGGCGTGGCGGAAACATGCGCCGGGGTTGACGCGGCATGACGTGACGCTCCACAGCTATGAGCTGACGGTTGACTGCCGCCGGCAGCTTCACTTCCAAAACCCCCGTGTCAGGCGTAATGAAGGCCAGATAGCCCTCCTTGCCCGTCAGGTCCCCGCCCGCCCGCGCAACAAAATCCCCCCGCTTCACGTCACTCTGCATTTTCCGTCCCCCTTTAACCGACACACACAAAGCACCATCCGCCGCCCGCCGTCCTAAGCGCCGAGCTCCTTCTCCGCACGCGCCCACGCGGCGGAAAACGAACAGCCCAGCGTCTTCTCAAGCTCGTTCGCCCGGTTGCGGAGTTTCACCGCGGCCTCGGCCCCGCCCGGCTTGCCCGGCGCGGCCAGCACCACGACCGGACGCGCCGCCGCGCGGTTGTGCAAAGGACGCGGGACGGGCGTCTTCCCGTCGGCCGAGGCGAACTGCCCGAGCGCCACCGCGCGGTTCTCGATGAGTTTCCCGTGCCAGCTTGCACGGTCCGCATTCGGGATCACGTCGCCGAAAGCGGCCACGTCCTGCCGCGCGATCGCGTCCTCGTTCTCCACGACCTGCCCGAGGAGCACGTCGTTCTTGGCCATCTCAAGGGCCAGCGCCTCCTGCAGCCCCGCACAACTCTCACATGCCACACCTTGTCCGCCCATCCTGCACCTC
>CAZXVN010000021.1:0-10310 GCA_964643945.1 uncultured Lentisphaeraceae bacterium
GTGCCCACATTACTCGGACAAGCGGTCAGATAACCCAGCTTGGGCGACCAGGCGTAGTTGAGGTGCCGCTCCAGTCGCGTGTCGAGCGCGTCCGCCGCATGCCACGCCCCCAGCATGTCGAGCCCCGCCGAGAATCCCTGAATCCGCAGGTGATCCTCTTCGTTGATCATCACGCACACCGAACCGTCCGGCGCGTACGCCACGCCGCCGCCCGCCGTACGCTCCAACAGATCTTTGCTGATCAGGTGCGCCTCACACAACACGTCGCGCTCCTGCTCCTCAAACGCCGCCACCGGCTCCACGCGAAAATCAGGCGCCTCGACATGGAGCGCGTCGCGCACCTTGCCGAACACCTGTTCGCGGTCACGCTCGGTCGCCCAATCAGGAAACCGTTCGTCCGCCAAATTGCGTGCCAGACGCACTCGGCATCGCATCGCGATGTCCTCTGCTGGGATGCTCCGCATCTTTTTAGAAGGAGCGCTTAGATCGAGGTTCAGCATCCTGCCCGCCCTCCTTGCTTGCCATTTGGCTCCTCGATCTTCTTGAGCTGATCACGCAACGCAATCGCCTCCTCGTAACGCTGCCCCTTTACCGCGTCATTCAGCGCGTTCTCAAGCTGCTGCCGCTGCCACACCGCTTGGGCTTTCTCAGGGGTCTTGCCCACATGCTGCGATGCCCGGTGCAGCTCGAAGACGGCCGCATCCAGCTCCTTGGCAAAGGCCGCATAACAGGCCGGACACCCCAGCCGCGACCGTTTGCGGTATTCATCACGCAGGATCCCGCACACCGGGCACGACGGCTCCGGAAGACTCATGGCGCGACCCACAATTTCCAATGCGGCATCGAGGATCATGCCCATCAACGGAAGCGCAGGCATCCCGTCCGACTCGCCTCGATGCACGGGCGGCTGAGGCCCTAGCGTCGCCTGATGACCGGCCTCTTTCCGGGCACAGGCCGGACACACATACAACTCCTGCGCCTCGCCCGCGACTCCTTTCCGGATCGCGGTCTCTGCTTCAGCCTGATGACATATTTCGCATTTCATCTTTTTTGTCCAAAAGAAATACAAGCATACCAAAGATCCGCCTGCACCGCAAACAGTCGCATGCCTTACTTGGATTGACTTGGATTGACGCCCCACCTTGTTCTGTGTACTGTTTAACCTGTTATCCATGCGCCTTATGCTTCCACACATCACTTTCCCCCCCGAGCTGCCCATCACTGCACACGCTGACGCCATCGCGACGGCGCTGCGCAGCCATCAGGTGGTCATCGTCTGCGGCGACACCGGCTCGGGCAAGACCACGCAGCTCCCCAAGATCGCGCTCAAGGCAGGCCGAGGTCGCCACGGCCAAATCGGCTGCACCCAACCGCGCCGCCTCGCCGCACTCGCCATGGCACGCCGCGTGGCCGAGGAGTTCGGCCAGGAGCCCGGCGGCTTTGTCGGCTATCAGCATCGCTTCGATAAAAAGCTTTCCGCCGACACCGTCATCAAATTTATGACCGACGGCATCCTGCTGGCCGAAACGCGCCACGACCGCCTTTTCCGCGCCTACGACACCCTCATCCTCGACGAGGCCCACGAGCGTTCACTCAACATCGACTTCCTGCTCGGCATCCTCAAGCGCATGCTGCCCCGCCGCCTTGACCTGAAACTCATCATCAGTTCCGCCACCCTCGACGTGGAGCGCTTCTCCGCTTTCTTCAACCGCGCGCCCATCCTCTCCGTGCCCGGGCGCCTCTATCCCATTGAAACGCGCTGGCGCCCCGCCGAGGAGGACGACGACCCCGACCTGCCCCGTCAAATCGCCAACGCCTGCGACGAACTCATCGCCGAAGGCCCCGGCGACGTCCTTGTCTTCCTCCCCGGCGAGCGCGACATCCGCGAGGCCACTGAAACCCTCACCGGCCGCCGCCTGCCACACACCGAGATCATCCCCCTGCTCGCTTCGCTGACGGCGGGCGAACAGCAGCGCGCCTTCAGGCTCTCATCCAACCGCCGCATCATCCTCGCCACCAATGTCGCCGAAACCTCGATCACCCTGCCCGGCATCCGCTATGTGGTCGACTCCGGCCTCGTGCGCCTCAGCCGCTACAACGCCCGCACGCAGGTGCAGCGCCTCCAGATCGAGCCCGTTTCGCAGGCCAGCGCCAACCAGCGCAAAGGCCGCTGCGGACGTATCGCACCCGGTATCTGCATCCGGCTCTACGGCGAAGACGACTTCAAGAAGCGCGACGACTACACGCCGCCCGAAATCCTGCGCGCCAGCCTCGCCGGCGTGATCCTCACCATGCTGGACCTCAGGCTCGGCGAGATTGAGACCTTCCCCTTCATCGACCCGCCCTCCTCCGCCATGATCCGCGAGGGCTACCGCGAGCTCGACATGATCGGCGCCATCGAGACGGGACACTCGACACCCGACACTCGGCCCTCGGAAACAAACGCACCCCGTGAGTCGAGCGTCGAAGATCGAGCGTCCCTCACCCCCCTCGGCCGACAGCTCGCCCGCCTGCCGCTTGAACCTGCGCTCGCCCGCATCCTTTTCGCCGCACACCACGAGCAAAACCTCGCCGAAACTCTGATTGTCGTGGCCGCATTGGAGTGCGACGATCCGCGCCGCCGCCCCATTGAAAAACAGGCCGAGGCCGACAAGCTCCACGCCCGCTTCCTCTCGCCCGTCTCCGACTTCGCCGCGATCATCCGCCTCTGGCGCTGGTACCGCGACCAGACCGCCCACGCCTCGCAGTCGGCCGCGCGCCGCCTCTGCAAGGACAACTTCCTCTCCTACCCGCGCCTCCGCGACTGGATCGACCTGCGCGGCCAGCTCGAACGCCTCTGCAAGGAACTGCAGCTCGATGTCGCCTCCACGGCCGGCGGCGACGCCGGCCTGCACCGCGCCCTGCTGACCGGCCTGCTCGGCAACATCGGCCAGCGCGACCCCGAGGCCAACGACTACCGCGGTGCGCGCGGCATCCGCTTCGCTATTTTCCCCGGTTCCGGCCTCGCCAAACTCAAGGAACAGAAGCCGCCGGCAACCGGGAACAAAACCATTTCCCGCGAGTGGATCATGGCCGGTGAACTGGTCGAAACCTCGCGCCTTTACGCACGCCAAGCCGCCTGCATCGACCCGAAATGGATCGAGCCCGCCGCCCAACACCTCTGCAAATACAGCTATCACTCAGCCTCGTGGGATCCGGAGCGCGGCTTCGTGCGTGCCAAGGAGAGAGTCACGCTTTTCGGGCTCGTGCTGGTCGAAGCCCGCCCGCGTGACTTTAGCCGCATCAACCCCGCCGAAGCCCGCATCATCTTCATCCGCGAAGGTCTCATCGCGGGGGCCTTCCCCGAGCCCGCTCCAACCTTCCTAAACGCGAACCGGGCACGCACCCGCGCCTTGCTTGCAGCCGAAGAGAAGACCCGCCAGCACGGTGCGCTCTTTGATCCCGAAACCGCCTTCGCCTTTTACGATGCACGTCTGCCGCAGACCGTCTGCAACGCCTCTGACCTGCGCCAGTGGCTGAAGACCGTGACACCCGAAACACTCGCCGCACTCACAATGCGAGACAGTGACTTGCCGCCGCTGCGCGACCTTGCGCAGGACTTTCCAGATGCGATCACCCTCAGCGGCAGCCGACTCGCCCTCACCTACCGCCACGCACCGGGCGAACCCGACGACGGCATCACCTGTACAGTTCCCGCCACGCTCCTGCCCTTAGCCGCAGCCTGGCGAAGCGACTGGCTCGTGCCCGGCGCGTTGGACGAAAAACTGCGCTGGATGATCAATGTGCTGCCCGCCAAGTCCCGTCGGCTACTCCAGCCGGTCGACGAGACCCTCGCCATGTGCCGCTCCAAAATGACGCCCGGGCGGGGCGTGCTAACCGACGCTTTTTCTGACGCGCTTTACGCGGTGCGGGGCGTGCGTGTGCCGCCCGCGACGTGGAAAGAGGAGGCCGTTCCGTACCACCTGCGCCTACGCTTCGTCGCCGTGGACGAGAGCGGTCAGGAGCTGGGTAACGGTCGCCACATCGCCACGCTGGCCACACGTTTCGCCGCGCGTGTCGCAGAGGCGGCCGCCGCCGAACGCGCCGCCAGCCCGTGGCACAAGGACGGCCTCACGCGCTGGGACTTTGGCCCGCTGCCGCCGCAGGTGGATGTGGGCAAGGCGGGCTGGCCGATCATGAACTACCCCGCGCTCGTCGATGCCAAGACCTCGGTCTCGATCCGTCTCTTCGCCGACCCCGCCGAAGCGGCCGCACGGCATGAGAAAGGGGTTTGCCGCCTTTTCGCGCTGACCCTCGGCAAGGAGTGGAAACGCTTTGCGCAGCCGGTCTCGCTGCCGCGTGCCGTGGCGCTTTATGCCAATTCGCTCGAGATGACCGCCGAGACGCTGGGCGAGGAGATCGGCATCGCCACGCTGCGCGAAGCCTTCACGGAGGACAAGCCCGTGATCCGCGACGAGAAGAGCTTCGACGAAAGGCTGTCTGCCGAACGTGTGCGGATCAGCAGCGTCCACGCCGCGCGCACGCGGCTGGCAGGCGCGATCCTGCATGCGGCAAGCGAAATGGAGCGCCTGCTACTGAGCACGCCCCTGCCGCAACCCATCCTTGACGACCTCTCCGAGCAGCTCGCCTGGCTGATTTTCCCGGGTTTTGCCGAGACGGTGACCACCACGCAACTTCAGCACTATCCGCGTTATCTCGAGGCTTGCCGCATCCGCATCGGCCGCGCGCAGACCAACCCCGCAGGCGACCTGCGCAAGCTCACCGCTATCCAATCGCTGTGGCAGCGTTACGTGCAACACACCGCGCTCGCCGTGCCGCCGCGACACGACAAGACGCTGCTCCTCCAATACCGCTGGCTGATGGAAGAGTTCCGCGTCTCGCTCTTCGCACAGGAACTACGCACCCCGGCCCCCGTCTCCGCCAAGCGCCTCGACGCGCTGTGGCAGCAGGTCCTGCTGCCCTGAGACAGGACTGGACATTGGACATTCCTTGTTCGCTATTGGATATTCCTCACCGCTAAAAACAAAATCGTTTTCGCGTGATTCGCCACTTCCCATTTGAATGAACGGCTCAGAAAATGATACCCTTCAAACGTGATGACCAAACGGCCAATAAAGCTTTATCCGACCGCTAAGAAAACTCCAAAGTCTTTTCAGACGGAGTTGTGTGAATTCGCCCAGTCAAATCAGGGGCGCGTGCTGTCCATTCGTGACCTTCCCGACCTCATCCGCGAAAATGCCACCGCCTACCAGACCGAAATTGAGAAAGCCGGTTACCGCCTGCTGTCGTCCGACTCTCATCCGAATCTGTTGGTTCAGGGACAGTTCATGTTCTGGCCTTTTAATCAAGAAACGCCTGAGCTGTTGCCGCCTTGCGTGAGAAAATACACGCCCGTCACAAGCGGGCGCCCCATCGGCATCGACCTGTTCGCCGGGGCGGGAGGTCTCTCCATGGGTTTCGAGCAGGCCGGATTCGACATTTCCGCGTGCGTCGAAATCGACCCCATCCACTGCGCCACGCACGAGTGCAACTTTCCCTATGCGGCTGCCATCTGCGGAAGTGTGGTTGACCTGACCGGCGAGTTTATTCGCTGCCGTTCCGGAATCGGTGACCGAGACATCGACGTGGTGTTCGGCGGCGCGCCCTGTCAAGGCTTCTCGATGATCGGCAAGCGGGCGCTGGACGACCCCCGCAACAGGCTGGTGTCCCATTACGTCCGACTGGTCAAGGAACTGCATCCCAAATATTGTGTGTTTGAGAACGTGAAGGGGTTAACCGTCGGCAAGCAAGTGCAGTTTCTCAAAGAACTGATTTCCGCGCTGGAAGACGCCGAGTACCGTGTCGTCCTGCCCTATCATGTGCTGAATGCCGCCGATTACGGCGTCCCCCAAAACCGTTTCCGTCTTTTTCTGATGGCCTACCGTAACGATCAGACTCCGCCGACCTATCCTCGGCCGCACAAGAGCAAGGTGACTGTCGAAGAGGCGATCAGCGACTTGCCCGATGCCGACCTTTTCAAGGAGTTGTCACACTCAGATACCGTATCCGCTATTTGGAAAACCAAAACCGGCTACGCCAAGAGGTTGCGTGGCCAGATAATCGACCTTGCCGATTTCAGTTATCCGCGCGTCGTTAACCGTGACACGCTGACGTGCAGCCTCCGAACGATTCACACGAAAGAGTCGATGCTCCGTTTTGCCGCAGCGGAGTCCGGCACGAGCGAAGCGATCAGCCGTTTCTTCAAACTGCCGTTGAAGGGTCAATGCAACACGATCAGAGCAGGAACAGACAGCGCACGCGGCGCGTTCACGTCGCCGCGCCCGATCCATCCCACGCTGCCACGTGTCATCACCGTGCGTGAGGCCGCCAGGTTGCACTCATACCCCGACTGGTTCCGGTTTCACGCGACCAAGTGGCACGGCTTCCGCCAGATCGGCAACAGCGTTCCCCCGCTTCTTGGGCGTGCGGTCGCTGGTGAGATCATCAAAGCGCTCGGCATTGAGCCGTCCAAACCGGAATCCGTAATCACTCCCGGTGACACCGCTCTGCTGAATTTCAACATGCGTCAGGCCGCCGAGCACTTTGGTGTTCCTGCCTCAGTAATTGGACAGCGAACACGGAAAAAGGAGAGTGTTCCATTATGACCAAACCTCAGAACCGTTATGCCGCACTTATCGAGCAAATCTTTATCACACATTATCGTCCGAGAGTGAAAGAGTTCGTCTTCAAGCGTGATGAGTTGAATTCAACGGCCTTAAAGTTGGGCATTGTACTTCCAAAAAATTTGGGCGATGTACTTTACTCGTTTCGCTATCGGGTTCCATTGCCGGAGTCCATCACAAGCACTGCCCAGCCGGGAATGGTCTGGATTATCAAAGGCGCAGGAACAGGACGTTATCTCTTCAAACAGGCAAGAATGAGCCGAATCGAACCAGACGAATCAATGTTGTCCATCAAGGTGCCTAACGCGACACCCGAAATTCTGCTGGCAAATGCCTTCGATGACGAACAGGCTCTGCTGGCCAAAGTCCGCTACAACCGGTTGATCGATCTTTTTCTCGGCATTTCGGCGCACTCGCTCCAAAACCATTTTACACTGAGCGACGACGGAGTCCGCGTGATCGATCAAAAGCATTACACCTTGGTTCCGGCCTCCGACATTTCCGACGACGACCTGCGCAGGTACGGCATTGGGGACTAACCATATCTCGGTGACGATTCATCTCAGCGCGGCTGTTTCCCCGCTTTGGTGTCTTCCTCGATACTTCCCACGCACTGACAGTTCATACGGTGTAATAGCACCGACTCACTTCTTCGCGGCCCAGATCACCGCGTTCGCCATGATCTTGCGGATCTCCGGCTGGAAGTAGATCGGGTTGGTCTCGTGGCCCAACTGGAGGTAGAAATACCGTGCCTTGCCGACGTTCCAACAGAAGCCCATCTTGGCGTCTTCCTTCACGCCATCCTTATGAACCTGTATTCCAACAAAAGGCACCGCATCGGTCGACGGCACCGCATACGGATCGCTATAACGCTCGTCGTTCGCAACGGTGAACTCCTTGGCCACCCCCTTGGCGATCAGATGGTCGGGCATGGCCACTTTGACAACCGTTTCCTTGTTGTCGCCCACATAGGCAGCGAACGAACACGGCGTGCCCATCAGCCGCTTGTTGGGCTTGGCAAAGTGCGCGGAGTGCAGCGCGATGAAGCCCATGCCCTCTTCCTTGACGCGCTTCTCGATCTTGTTCACCAGCTCATCTTTCACCTCGCCATGCTTTTTATGGCCCCACCAGACCAGCACGTCGGCCTTGGCAAGCAAGGCGTCCGGCAACCCCTGATCGGGGTCGCTGAGCGACGCCACGACCACGTCCCAGCCCTTCATCTCTTCCGACGCGCGCAGCCCTTCGGCGATCGCCGTGTTGATATCATTCGAATAAACATTCTTGGGAGCCGTCCCCTCGGACCACACCACCACGGTTTTCTTCGGCGCCGCCACTCCGCAGACCGCCCCCCCCATCACCAACGCCGCAATCAGCATCTGTTTCATTGTTTGTCCTTTTCTGTTGTAGAATAAAAAAACGCGAAGGAAGCTCCGCAGCTTACATGCGCCTCGTGTAAAAAAGGCGATCCTCTCCGTCACTGAGGATCACCGCGTCAAGCCGCTCGCGAACTCGAGCGCCAGCAGCGCGTAGGAGGAGGCCAGCACAGGATCGTTCTCCCACCAGCGGTTGTTCTCGTTGACCCACGAGCCGTCCGGTTTCTGCAACGCAACGATTTTCTTCACGACCTCTTCGCGCCACCGGATCTCCTCAGCGCTCCCCGGCTTACGCAAAGCGTCAAGGCCCGCCGCGCTGAGCGCGCGAGCCATCACATTGAAGTAAAAATACAACCCCTGCTGTCCCTGACCTGGATTCTCCTCCAGCGTCCAGAAACGCGACCCGAAATCGACCGCCGACCGAACACGCGGATCGCTCTTCTCCAAATGCGCGTGGGTCATCGCCAAAAGTCCTGCGTAAGTCATGCTGCCGTAGGCGCGCAACATCACACGTCCGCTCACGTTGGTCACCGCGCCGCCCTTGGGATCTTCCGTGTTATACGCGAACCCGCCCACGGTTTCGCCCTCTTGGTTCTGCATCTGCTCCACATATTTGAGTGCCGCGTCCCAGTTGATGTCTGCCTTCTTTTCACCCGCCGGGCGCAAGTCCTCCACACTCTGCGTCCGCCGCATCGCGTCCATCGAATAGTGAGTGTTGTTGAGATCCGAATAAGCACGCTGCGTCTCTTTGTCATACCCGAAGCCGCCGGCATGCGAATCATCGCCAAGGTACTGAGACGCCGCGATGTAGGAACGCGCTTTCAGGATCGCAGGCACGGCTGTCTGCTTGCCGCTCGCCTGCAACGCCATCACGCCAATCGACGTGTTATAATTGCCGAGCCCGCCCCCCTTCCGGTTCAAAACCGGAACATAAATCCCGCCGTCCGGTTGCTGCTTGGAAAGGAGAAACGACACCGCCTTGTCCGACTCCGGAGCGTACGTCTTCACTCCCGATGCCGCAACCGCCCAGAGCGGCAACGCGGTCAAGGCGGGCATGCCCTCATCCGACCACGCACCGCTCGGCTTCTGCTGCGTCTTCAGCCACGCCAGTCCCTTGTTCACCGAGGCCTTCGCCTCCTGTAGCAAAGCGGGCGAAATCCCCTGCGCCTGTACACTCATCACCACGCAGCTTATCGCCGCCCCCAGTCCCATCACACGTTTTTTCATACGCTCACCCTTCGCTCCGTTGTGAAAAACAGATTACTAAAACCGGTACTCGGCAGACAGGATAAAGTTACGCCCGGGCTCGTTGCTGCCCGACCCGTGGATGCGGTAATCCTTATCCAACACATTCTCGACTGACGCCACAATCGATACGCCTTGCTTCAAGCGCCAGCCGCAACGCAGGTCCGTCACCGCGTAGCCCGGCGTGCCTCCGGGCGGAATACGCTGCGTGTCGGTCTTGTCGGCTGCCGTCAGGCGGTCTTCTTGAGCCGAAGCCCGCTCGGACGCCTCGGTCCAGAAGCGGCGACTTTCGCTCTCCCAGCGTAACGACGTGTAGACGGTCAGCGGCATGGTACGCACGGGCTCGGTGATCTTCGTGCCATCCGCCTCGCTGTAGTCGGTGTATCCTTCCATCCACGTAAAGCCTGTACGCGAGAGCCATGGCTTGGCCAAGCGCGCCTGAAGCTCGCTTTCCACGCCATGCACATACCCGTCGCCGCCGTTGATTTTGGTGTAGGTGCCTTCTGTCGCCGTCGCCTGACGGATGATCAAATCTCGGATGCGCGTATAGAAGTAGGCCGCGTGCCATGCCACGGGGTCGGCGTTGACGCGCGTCCCAAACTCGCCACTCAGAAATTTCTCGGGGTCGAGATTCGTCGAGGGCGTCTCAATATCCGAACTCCGGCTGACATCGAATCGTGTCAGATCCGACAGATTGGGCGCGCGGTAAGCCTCAGCCACAGACGCATATACAAGCCACATTTCATCAATCAAATGATAGGCCACGCGGAGGTGGCCGGAAAGGTCAAACCAATCCGCGTCCATCGACGCGGGCGTATGCGGGCTCGTCGCAAAATTCTCATACCGACCAATGTCCGCCCGCGCATAGGTGGCGCGTCCGCCTGCCGTCAGATCCCACCGGTCCGACAGTTGCACACGGTCTTGTACATACACCGCCGCCGTGTGATAGGTCGAGTCGTCGGCCACCGGCCCCTGGATGCCCACGGACTTCAATGAGCCGTCGGCTTTGTAGTTCCGCCGGAAACTGTCC